>CAXMSP010000122.1:0-27388 GCA_964196225.1 uncultured Gammaproteobacteria bacterium
AACGCGGGCTCATCTAATAGCGTGAGGTCCGAAGATCCCCCACTTTGCTCCGTAGAGATTATGCGGTATTAATCCGGATTTCTCCGGGCTATCCCCCACTACAAGGTAAATTCCCACGCGTTACGCACCCGTCCGCCACTTGTCAGCCAGAGCAAGCTCTGCTGTTACCGTTCGACTTGCATGTGTTAAGCATACCGCCAGCGTTCAATCTGAGCCAGGATCAAACTCTTCAGTTTAAAACTATTTACGGATAGCTCCGTGTAACTTTTTTGAAGAGAGTAACCTCGACTTATTAACGTAAGTTAAAGTTTTGGTCACTCAAATCGTAATGATACGAAATCATCAATGACATGAGTGCCCACACAAATTACCTAATCAATTGTAAAAGATCATTTCACCAGGGAACGCCTGGTGCTTTGAAGTCTTTATCAGACCCGCCTCGCATTGCCGGAAATCGTCAGATCGCCGGGTACTTTATAAAAGCGAGGCGCGAATTATAAGGCCTTTTTTCACGGCGTCAACGACTTCCGCAGCATTTATCTGGATAAATGCCGATGCGTCGATTTCTGCCTGAGTTGCAGGGGCTTTTTAATGCTCGTCCAGAGTACGAATCGGCGCTATAAAACCTTGCCACTTCGACCCGACGAGGCGCGCATTATAGGCAGTATTAATATCGCGTCAAGCGCTATTTACAAAATTTATCAGGCGAGGGTAATGCGGGCGAACTTGCGCTTGCCAACCTGGGCTACGACGATCGAACCTTGTTCCAGTTCCAATCCTTTATCGGACACTTTCTCGCCATCGAGCTTGACCGCGCCCTGCTGTATCATGCGGAAGCTTTCAGAAGTGCTGCTGGTAAGCCCTGCCTGCTTTAACAAGGCCGCAATACCGATGGTAGCCCGCTCGAGGGTTACTGTGGTTTCAGGCATATCGTCAGGCATTGCGCCTTTGGCAAAACGAGCAATAAAATCCTGCCTGGCTGACGTTGCGGCCGCGGCACTATGAAAGCGTGTAATGATCTCCTCGGCCAGCAGGAACTTGATGTCGCGCGGATTGGTACCGGCCCCGACGTCAAGCTGGAATTGTTCAATTTCATTCATCGGTCGGAAGCTCAATAATTCGAAGTAGCGCCACATCAATTCATCGCTGACTGACATGATCTTGCCGAACATTTCGTTTGGCGCATCCTCGATACCGATATAGTTGTCGAGCGACTTGGACATCTTTTGCACACCGTCGAGTCCCTCCAGGATAGGCATGGTCAGAATGACCTGCGGCTCCATACCTTCAGCCTTCATCAATTCCCGTCCGACCAATAAATTGAATTTCTGATCGGTGCCACCCAATTCGACGTCGGCCTGCATTTCGACTGAATCCCAACCCTGTACCAGCGGATAGAGAAATTCGTGGATCGAAATCGGCTGATTACTCTTGTAGCGCTTCGAAAAATCATCTCGCTCGAGCATGCGTGCCACGGTATGGCGAGAGGCGAGGCGAATCATATCGGCAGAGCTTCGAGGCCCGTGCCAGGTTGAATTAAAGCAAATCTCGGTGGTATCTGGATCAAGAATCTTGAATACCTGCTCCTGGTAGGTCTGGGCATTTTGCTGGATTTGCTCCGGCGTAAGCGCTGGTCGTGCCGCGGATTTGCCGCTGGGATCCCCGATCATTCCGGTAAAATCGCCTATCAGAAACATAATGTGGTGCCCAAGCTCCTGAAATTGACGCATTTTATTAATCAATACGGTGTGGCCGAGGTGCAGATCCGGCGCCGTGGGATCAAACCCCGCCTTGATTTTTAAAGGCTTTCCCCGCTTTAATTTTTCTTGCAATTCAGCCTCAAGCAGGATCTCATCGCACCCACGTTTTAACTGCTGCATTGCATCTTTTTCCGAAATCATGCTATATACCCTTCTGGAGATAATATTCTGGGCTTATTATCTCAATTTAACCAACAACTTAGACAAATAACCTAATGAGTTTTCAAGATCTTGATTTCAAATCCGGCCAAGCTCACTTACAGTGGCCTCGAAACTCGATATCCACAACTTCGACTTTCCATCGCAAAACGCCGCTAAAATTGCTGCTGGTTGCGACCATTGTCATGTTGCTGGGCTTTAGTGTATCGAACTGGCCGCCCTCGGCCAAAGCAGCGGATTCTACCCTCAAGTTGGCCCGATTACACTATTCGCTGCCATTGCCGGAAGCCTCCGAATCCCTCGAGCAGGATACTGCTGAGCCGCCAGTCGAAGTTGATGCCGGACCCTGGGAAAGCGTCACCATAAAATCTGGCGACACACTGGCCTCTATTTTTGCAAAAAAAGGCATTTCTTCGACCACGACCCACCAGATCGCGAAGCTGAACGAACAGACAAAAAATCTACGTTACATCAAACCGGGGCAGGAAATTCAGCTACTACTCGACGACGAGGGTAAGCTGCGTCAGATGAAATATATCCCGGATATAACCCGGACCCTCCTCATTCAACGCATCGAGGATCAATCCTATACCAGCCAGATTATTAATTACCAGCTCGATCCCTACCCGGTGTACCGCGAAGGCGAAATCGAAAGTTCACTGTTCGAGGCGGCCGCTAAAGCCAATATCCCGGAAGATGTGATCATGGACCTGGCGGCGATCTTCGGCTGGGATATCGATTTCTCGCTCGATATCCGCAAGGGCGACCGTTTTGGCATTGTCTACGAGGAGCTCTACAAGGACGATGTCAAAATTCGCAACGGGCGCATTCTGTCTGCCGAATTCATCAACAATGGCAAGACCTATAGTGCGGCCTACTATACCGACCCGACTGGCGAAAGCGATTATTTCAGCCCGGATGGTAAAAGCATGCGCAAGGCTTTCCTGCGCAGCCCGGTCGATTTCCGACGCATCAGCTCACGCTTCAGCAACAAACGCTGGCACCCGGTACTATCCAAGTGGCGCTCACACAAAGGCGTCGATTATGCCGCCAAACGCGGTACCCCGGTACGTGCTTCCGGAGACGGCAAGATCATCTTCGCCCGCAAGAAAGGTGGCTACGGCCGCCTTGTGGTAATCCGACATGGTGGACGTTATACCACGGCGTATGGGCATTTGAATGGTTACGCCCGGGGCACTCGTAGTGGTAAAAAGGTCAAGCAGGGTCAGATCATCGGATATGTTGGTAGCTCGGGCCTGGCGACCGGACCGCACCTGCACTATGAATTCCGGGTAAACGGTGTACATCGTAACCCGCTCACGGTAAAACTGCCCGAAGCCAAACCAGTACATTCGACTTACCTCTCCCACTTCAAAGAGAAGACCCAGGTTTATCTGTCAATGTTGCGCCTCATGGATCGCACGTTGGCCGACAATTCGCAGTGAATTCAAGCTCCAGCAGCGAGGTCTATGTCGGTCTGATGTCCGGCACCAGCCTTGATGGAATCGATGTCGCGATTGTCGATTTTGGAAATTTCCCACCGCGTATAATTCATGGCCACACAACGCCATACCCGGACTCTGTGCGCCAGCGCCTGCGCAACCTGTGTCAGTCGCCATCGACCACGCTGGACCACCTATACGGTCTGGATGCGGAGTTGGGTGAGCTCTACGCGGAAGCCGTTAACCAGGCGTTAGAATTTGCTTCCCTCGATACCGCCGGGGTTGCGGCGCTGGGTTGCCATGGGCAGACGATAAGGCATAGCCCGGATTCAGCGACGCCCTTTACGGCCCAGATCGGGGACCCCAATCGTATTGCGGCGCTTACCGGAATAACCACGGTTGCAGATTTCAGGCGCAAGGATATCGCCCTGGGCGGCCAGGCGGCACCGCTGGCACCCGCCTTTCATCGATTCCTGTTTCGATCAGACGACGAGAATCGGGTGCTGATCAATATCGGGGGCATCGCCAATATTAGTTACTTGCCGGCCAACCCCGAACAACCCGTGCTCGGCTTCGATACCGGGCCCGGCAACACTTTACTCAACTACTGGAACGAAAAGCACCAGGGGTCGGTGTTTGACGATGCGGGAGCCTGGGCAAGCAGCGGCGTCATCATCGACAGCCTGCTCGAGAGAATGATTTCCGAAGAAGATTACTTTCGCCTGGATCCCCCAAAGTCGACCGGCACTGAATATTTCAACCCGAACTGGTTGCTGAGATTCGTAAATGAAAAATACAAGGCAAACGATGTCCAGGCAACATTGGTCGAATTAACCACGGTCACGATAGCCAATGCCATATCGCAATTACCGCAGCGGACAGAGAGCTTTTATGTTTGTGGTGGCGGCGCGCACAACGAGTATCTGCTCGAGCGGCTCGAGGCAAATCTTCCGCAAGGTAAGCTGGCAACGACCGAGGCACTTGGACTGGATCCGGATTTTGTCGAAGCGGCGGCATTTGCCTGGCTGGCACGCGAGCGTATCAACCTGCGAGCCGGCAATATTCCCGAAATCACGCAGGCACAACATGCCTGCATTCTCGGTGGTATATACGTTTCAGGCTGAGTAAAACACGCTCGAATGTGATCTTGTTTACATAATTAAGCGAAATTTGGCCGCAACCGCATATCAAATATTGACCTATAATGTTATAATTTAAAGCTGGCATGTAATGGGAAGATCGATGGGCGTCGCAAGGAAAGTTTTCGCAATATCAGCTTGTATATGGCTGGCGAACGGCACCGCGCGGGCAGATTTTGTCGGTCTGAACATCGGTTCCAGCCAATGGGCCCCTGCTCCCTACACCTCGTTCAACAATTCTGATTCCGATAGCTTTGATGTGGTCGACGACCTGGATCTGGAAAATCCGGAACAGTCTTCGATGGCGCTTATCCTCGAGCATCCAATCAAAGCGCTGCCCAATTTCAGGTACCAGGGCTACGAGCTGGATTCGTCAGACTATTCAAGCTTCCCTTCGGATTTGCGTTTAAACGGAGAACTCTTAAATTCCGGCAACGGGATTACCTCCAACATTGATCTCACCCAGGACGATATCGTGCTCTACTACCAGCTACCCAGCAGCAACCGGATGAATCTCGACCTGGGTGTTGATTTAAAACGCTTTGACGGTGAGATATTGCTTGACGGCACCGATAGCACCCGCGTTTCTGTTAATGAAACGATACCGCTGCTTTATCTCTCGGCGCGTTACGATCTGCTCAACAGCGGCTTTTACGTCGGCGCCAATATCAATGCCAATATTATCGACCTGGGCTTAAGTGACAGCAGCGCCCAGGACTCGACCATCATGCTCGGTTATGACTCTGGCAACGGTCTCGGCGTCGAAGGTGGCTTCAAATACTTTTCACTCGACCTCAACGATGTCAACCAATCCGATGCTGAACTCGAATACGACGGCATTTATCTGAACGGTTACTTCAACTTTTAATCCCCACTGAAATTTCAGCAAACCTTCAGTTTTTAATCAGGGTTCTTTCAGACTCTCTGCTTAGGATTGTGCATTACAGGATGACCTGTAATGACTGCACAAACGCAGAGGAGACACTGAAATGAAATTTAAACAACTACCGATAGTCGCGGTTACGAGTGCATTAATGGCCGCACCCACTCTGGGCCTCGCCAGCGACCATAACGAAGTGGAACTCGAAGAGGCTTTTCTGTATTTCGAGCTGAATGACACCGATGGTGATCTCGGCCTTCACGGCAAGGCTGACGGCGATGCCTGGAAACGGATGAAAATCGAAGCACCCAATGAACGGACTCTTTTGAATATCACAGTCAGGTCCAAGCTCAGGCGCCAGGGTCTTACCGAGCTGTTCTTTGAGAGCGCGGAACCCACCTTCGATGAACTGAATCCGACAACCTTTTTCAACCGTTTCCCGGAAGGCGTGTATGAATGGGAAGGGCTGACGCTCGATAACGAAGAAATCGAAGGTGAAGTCCCCCTGTCGCATATCATCCCTGCGGCTCCTGTGGTGGCTAGCGTCGGCGGAGAGACAGTAAATCCTGGATTCGAGGAAGAGTTCGACGTCGAAGAAGGTGAGTTCGTAGTAGTAAAACAATGTTGGGAGGCAGAACCCGATGATAATGGCGATGTAGTCATTATGTGGAATGCCGTTACATTGTCGCATTTTACTATGTGGGATGTTGACCCTCAACCCCTGCTACCTGGGGAGGGTCTACGATACGATGATGATGATGAGCCGGAGAGGAAAATTCCGCTGGGTGATCCTGGTTCCTTCATTGAAGACGACTTCGTATACATTGAGTTTGTCGCCGAAATCGACGAAACGGAATTCAAATCGACTGCTGTTGTCGCCCCCGGTACCACTTCATGGACGGTCCCCGCAGAAATCATTACTTTGGCGGTTGAAGAAGGAGAGGGAGAAGTCAAGTTTGAAATTATTGTCAGAAGTTATACTGGTGTGGGCGAAGACGATGATGGTGACGAAGTAGATTCTACGTTCGGTAACCAGTCGGCCGTAGAAGACTGCTTTGAAATTGCAGATGATTAAGAGTAGTTACTAACTTAGATCCTCTCCCTTACGGGAGAGGATCCTTTTTTCGATAAAAAATTAACTCTCATGGACACGATCAGGACAGCGGCGTTAACGTTTATTACAGCAGTAGCATGCCTCATGTTGCTACTGGTCCCGGATTCTTACCGGGACGACGCACCGACAGGCAGTATGCTGACAACCAGGCAGGAATTACCGCCGATTAACCGCCAGCAGCAGCCTGCTTTCCGTTTCAAGCGTAAGGTACCTGCAACACCCGATTTAGACGATTCGCTACCGGTCGCATCGAAAAAGCCCGAATCCTCAGTCACCCCGTCATATGAAGCGCAACCAGTTGACTGGGCATTGATACTGTATCCGGAGCTTGCTCGCATCGAAGAACTGGAGAATCAACCCGCGGACACTGCGCTCGCTGAGCTGTCACCGATGCTGTCCAACGACGATCCGGTGATTCGCCTGGCGGCGATTGAATCGCTGGGAGACATGACCAATCAGGCTACATTGCCTGCGCTGTCGATGGCATTGAACGATCCCAATCCACAGTTACGAATTGCCGCGCTCGAGGCACTGGCATCGCAGGAAGATGCATCGGCAATAAGCAGCATCGAGCCTTATTTATACGATCAGGATCAAGAAGTCAGGGTGGCCGCGATCGACGCACTCGCCGATCTCGAAAGCGAAACCGCGGTGCACTCCCTGGCGGGGCTGTTGTCCGACCCGGATACGCTGATCCGGCATCACGCGGTAAACGCGCTAGGTGATATTGGCGGAGAATACGCGAATTCGTATTTATTGCAGGCGCGCTACGACCCGGACGAGAAAATAAGGGAAAACGTTGAATCTATCCTGAGTGAACTGGACGATCAGTCCGCTTTTTAAATTGAGAACGACGCGCCGCAACCGCAGGTTGAGGTTGCATTCGGATTATTAACTACGAACATCGCGCCCTCGAGTCCCTCGCGATAGTCGACCTCTGAACCCGCCAGCAACTGGTAGCTTTTCTGATCGATAATCAGCGTAACCCCTTCTTTTTCAACGGTTTTGTCGCTCGGATTGATTTCTTCATCCAGCGAAAAGGTGTACTGGAAACCGGAGCAACCGCCACCATAGACCGAAACCCGCAGCATCAGGTCAGGATTTCCTTCGTCGGCCTGGATCGCCTTGAGTTTCTTTACCGCAGAGTCAGAAAATTCAAGCAGGATCTCACCGGAACTCGGTCCCAGTGCCATGCCAAAATTCGCATCGATGATTACTTCCATACCATTACTCGCTAAAATTGCGCCTCAAGCGGTCGATAATACCACTTAGAGTCAACTTTCTGCTACCGGTTCACCGTTACTGCTGCCGTGATTATTGCCACCACCCTGGTTGTTGGACTTGTCCTCAAGGCGTTTAGGCAACTGTTGGCCCTGGGGCTGATGCACCAGGCCACCATTGACTTCGGCACCGATCGCCATTTCGATCAGGTTGTAGTAAACACTGCCCTTGATTCTCGACTTCGGCGCCAGCTCGACGCGTGTCGACCCGTAAACGTCACCGACAATCTCTCCATTAAGCACCATGTTCGGTACCTTGACTTCGCCTTCGATACAACCAAATTCACTCAATATTAAAATAGCGGTGCTACCCTGTTCGGCGACTACGTTGCCATTGATTGTCCCATCCACATGCAAACCACCGGCAAACACTAGATCACCATTGATAACAGTACCCTGCCCCACCAGCGTGTCGATCCGAGCAGCGCTAAACCCTTTCTTTCTACCAAACATTTATACTCCTTCGGACAACACTCGCGTCCATGAAATTGTTTCTGAAAATGATTTTACCTTCTTTGTAGTTGGTTTGATGCCTATTTCAACTTCAAAAGGCATAAAATCGTCGGGCAAGGTAAAGTCACCCTCAAAAACCTGAAAGTAACGAAATGAGAACTTGGTGATTTTCTCTGAATTTTCAAGGGCTAAATCAGACAATTTCAACTCGCTGACACTGCCAGCTTGTTCTCCACGAATTCGGACAATGGCACCGCCACTAATCTTTTTGGTGCTTTTGCCATTCTTGGTCAGAATCATTTTGTAACTGTATTGATTCTGGCTATTCTTTTTACGCATTTCGAAAGACTGCAGGTTAACGCCTAAAGCTGCATCTTTGGGGGATACAATGCCACGATAAAATGCCAGTTCTTCCTTTTGCGCTAGCAATTCCTGCTGCAGTTTTACGAGCTCCTCGTTGGCCAGTTCGTAGGCATCACGTTCGATCTTGCTACTGCCGTCGAGATGTGCATTTTTTTGCAGCAAGTTCTGGTTGCGGGACTCCAACTCTGCGATGCGACTAACCAGGGTCTCACGCTCCAGCTCCAAAAGATCAAGTTCGTAGGACTGGTATCCCCGGCCCAGGTAAAAAAACATCGCCATCAGTGCAACCAGTAGCCCGATGCTAAGCCAAATCTTCCAGGGCTTATGCTGCCTTACCTGAAATCCTCCATGCAGACTGCTCAAGGCATCATCCCCGGGGCTTCAAGCCCGGCAGTTTCATCCAGGCCAAACATCAGGTTCATATTCTGGATCGCCTGCCCGGCCGCACCTTTGACTAGGTTATCCTCAACCGATAATACGACATATTTTTGGGCGGCCTCCAGGAAATGGATCGCTAAGCGGCAGATATTGGCACCGCGCACACTGCGGGTCTCAGGATGGGAACCCGCGGGCATAACGTCAACAAAAGGTTCGTCGCGGTAATAATCCTCGAACTGGCTCTGTACCTGGTCAGCCGAGCCCCTGGCATCCGCGTACACGGTTGCATGAATACCGCGAATCATCGGCATCAGGTGCGGTGTAAATACAAGATCAGCGGCTGCATCAATGGTCTGCAATATTGCTCTAATTTCTGGTAGATGGCGATGTCCGGATACCGCGTAAGCCTTGACCGATTCAGTAACTTCGCAAAAGGCCGTTCCGATACTGGCATTACGCCCGGCGCCACTGGTACCCGACTTGCAGTCAGCAATGATTGATCCGGGATCGATTAACCCGTTTGCCAATAGCGGCATCAGGGCGAGTATAACCGATGTCGGATAGCAACCCGGGTTGGCGACCAGGCGCGCACCACGAATAGCCTCGCGGTTCAATTCGGGTAATCCATAGACCGCCTCGTCAACCAGCTCCGGGCAAGCGTGGGTTGCGCCATAGCATTGTTCCCAGGTAGGGACGTGCTTGATCCTGAAATCTGCGGCCAGGTCAATAACCCGGACCCCGGCTTCGAGCAGTTCCACTGCCTGAGACATCGCGGTGGTGTTTGGTGTCGCAAAAAAGACAAGATCACAGTCCCGATAGGAATTTACCGAGGGTTCGCTGAAATTCAAATCAATCATTCCCCGCAGATTCGGGAACAGTCCGGCGACTGCGCTGCCGGCTTGCGAGCGAGAGGTAATGACCTCAACTTTCGCTTGTGGATGCAGGGCAAGTAGACGCATCAATTCCACGCCGGTATACCCGGTGCCACCAACTATTCCAATCTTAATCATTCTATTGTTTCGATCATGCCGTTAAAATGGACGCAGCATTATATATTGACTGCATTTTGGGACCATTAAAATACACCAGTTTACAGTCATTTAGCACACCTTTCTAAGAGATTCTTTAATGATTTGGATCAAAGCATTTCACATTATATTTATGGTGGCCTGGTTTGCCGGGATATTTTACCTGCCGCGCCTATTTGTTAATCATGCAATGGCCGAAGAAAACGATGTCAAAGCTCGCCTGGCCCTGATGGAAGGCAAGCTCTACCGCTTTATCACACCGTGGATGCTACTGACTATTGTTTTCGGATTATGGCTACTGTTTGACTACGCCTGGGCTGCCTTTTCCCATATGTGGTGGCTGCATCTGAAGCTGGTGCTGGTTGCACTGCTGATCGGCTACCATTTTTACTGCGGCAAAATCATCCGTGATTTCGCCAACAATCGTTGCCAGCGTTCCCACGCCTGGTTTCGCTGGTTCAATGAATTACCGGTACTGGTTTTGTTCGTGGTTGTAATCCTGGCGGTGGTCAAACCGTTCTGAGTTCCTTTCAAAATACCGCGTTAAGGCAGGCAGCTTAATATCATGGTGACATTGCTGGATCCCGGCCCCCCCGCGTACGCGGGGTTGACGCATCGGTAAGCACTGCGTGCTTTCCGGGATGACCGCTAGCGCGGTCACTTACCGGCGCGCAGGAAGCTACCAAGACCGCGCTCGTCCAGTTTGCGAGCGTACATTTCACGAATCATGAATGCATCCGGCAGGGCAAGCGCCTGCTGCAGGAGTTCGATCAATTCAGCATGACTAAAGGACATAATGACTTTTTTCGCACGTAACAGGCTACCGACGCTCATCGAGAGACTATCGATCCCCATACCCAGTAAAGCCATTACCCCGAGTGGATCGCCTGCCAGTTCGCCACAAACGCTCACCGGGGTATCGCTGACCTCTGCACCCTGGACTATCTGGCACATGGCCTTCAACACCGCCGGGTGCAGCGACGAGTAAAGCTCGGCGACATTTTCATTGTTTCGATCTACCGCAAGCAGATACTGGGTTAAATCGTTAGTGCCGATTGATACAAAATCGACAAGCGCACAGATATCTTCGATCTGATAAACAGCTGACGGCACCTCTATCATTGCACCGATCTTGGGTAGCCATATTTTTTCGCTTACCTCTTCCTCGATTTCGGCGCGCACCCGGTTAATCAAAACCAGCGACTCTTCCAGCTCACCTTTGCCGGTAATCATCGGCAGCAAGATCTCAAGATTATTGATACCGACGTTAGCCCTGATCATCGCGCGCACCTGGGTTACAAAAATCTCCGGGTGATCCAGTGTTATCCGGACACCGCGCCACCCCAGGAACGGATTGGCTTCATAAATCGGGAAATAACTGAGGGGCTTATCTCCCCCAACATCGAGCGTGCGCAGCACCACCGGCATCCCTTTGAAAGTTTCAAGCACGTTACGGTAAATCAGGTACTGTTCTTCCTCACTCGGAAAACGATCGCGGATCTGAAACGGTATCTCGGTGCGGTACAAGCCTACTCCTTCCGCACCACTGCGTAACGATGGCATGTGATCAGACATCAATCCCGAATTAACCATTAACGAGACCTGGTGTTGATCGGTGGTCACCGCGGGCTGGTTTTTTATGACGAGTAAATCCTGTTCGATTGCCGCTTCTTCTTTAAGGTACTGGTTGTACTCGGCAAGGATCGACTTGTCCGGGTTGATAAAAGCTGATCCGCTATAACCATCGACGACCAGGTTAACCCCGTCGAGCTTCTTTACCGGTAAGTTAGGCACCCCCATGACTGCAGGAATACCCAGTGCATGCGCCAGTATTGCGACATGCGAGGAACTGCTGCCATGCGCTGACACAATGCCACTCAGGCAATCCAGAGGCACATCGGCCAGATCAGTAGCGGTGACCTCATCACCAACGAGAATGGTTTGCTCGGGAAAATCAAGGTAAGTACTCTGCTCGAGCATTAATTTTCGTAGTACCCGTAAACCGAGATCACGGATATCGTTAGCGCGCTCGGCCAGGTAGCGATCCTCCATCTGCGTAAATACGTAAGCATGCTGCTCGATCGTATCTCGCCAACTGGACGGAGCCCAGTTACCGGTGTTGATGCCCTTCTCGGTGTCGTCTATCAGGGAGCCACCGGTCAACATCTGCGCATAAGCCAGAAACAGCGCACATTCTTCTTCGGGAAGCGAGGCACGCATTTTTTCTGCCTGCCCGGTTAACTCAGTGCAAACCTTACTCACGGCCGCCCGAAAACTTGTCAGCTCGCCGTCAATATCGTCGGTTTTCTTATCCGGGACCGACTCGAGATTCACGCCGCGATTAAGCACTATGGCAACACCAATGGCCATGCCCGGAGCGCCCGCCACCCCTTTGATCATATGGGTGCTTGTTTCGGTACTTACACGCCCCTTGCTTTCGGCACGTTCAATCGAGGTTGCAAGTTGCGCAGCGAGCGTTGTTAAATAAGCCTCTTCGTCTTCGTTGAAGGCATTTTTCGCGCGCTGAACTGAAATAACACCCAACACTTCGCGGTGTGCGATTATCGGCACACCGAGCAGAATTGGAAAATCAACTTCGCCGGAATCGGGGACCAGTAAAAATTTCTTGTGTTTGGGGGCATCGGTCAGGTTCATTGCCTCGGCCCGGGCGGCGATCGTGCCGATCAAACCCTGGCCCAGTTTTCTTTCCACCTTGCCTATAATTTCTGGATTCAATCCGTTACAGGCCTGCAGGACAAACGAGCCCGGATCATCTTGCTTGGCCAGAAAAATCGAACAGGCATCGGCATTGAGGTCCTGCGTCAAGCTCTCGTTGATCAGCACAAGCGCACTATCGATATCAGCAGCCCGGTTGACCTCCTGAACGATACGTTGCAGCCTGTGAATCATCGATGCCAATGTTTTTTCCCCCGAAAAATAATTTAATCGTTAGCCTGTACGGCTGCTGTCGGCAGCCTGGGCTCCAATTGTGCCAGTGCGCACTGGTACGCGCGGCGTTTGAAAAAGACGACATTTTCGACCGGGTACCAGTAATCAACCCATTCCCAGTGATCGAACTCCGGGGTTCCGGAAGCACTCAAATCGAAACTGTCTTCACCGGAGTCCAGTTGCAACAGGTACCATAACTGTTTCTGACCGATACAACGCGGTTCGGAGCGACGCATCAGCCGTTTTGGCAACTTGTAGCGTAACCAGCTATCCGTGGCACCCAGCACCGAAACGTGACCAGACTCTAGTCCGGTTTCCTCCCAGAGTTCACGATACATGGCATCCCTGGGGTTTTCATCAGGAGCGATTCCACCTTGAGGAAACTGCCACGCGTCCTGCCCGATACGCCGCGCCCACATCACCTGTCCGGCACTGTTGCATAGTATTATTCCGACGTTTGCGCGGTAGCCATCTGTATCAATCATTTCGCTGCTCGCTGTAAATCGTTTAGAATCTGGGCCGCCCATTCTGACACAGACATTTGGAACCCATCAAGCCGAGACACCGGAAACAAACCATGACACTCGCGATTTTCGATCTTGACCATACCCTGATAACCGGCGATTGCGACTATCTTTGGGGTGAATACATGGTTGAAAATCGCATTGTTGATGAGCACAAATTCCGGGCCCGCAACAAGGTTTTTTACCAGGACTATCAGCGTGGAACACTCGATAGCGAGCGTTACCTGGAATTCGCGCTCGAGCCCCTGATACAATTCACTATTGAAGAACTTTATACCTGGCGGACGGACTATGTGGAAAAATGGATTAAACCGTTAATCGCACCGGGTGCCGAGAAACTACTCGATAGTCATCGTGCCAGGAACCACGAACTGCTCATTATCAGTGCAACCAACCTGTTTGTTACCGAACCGATTGCGCAATTGCTCGAGGTGCCGACCGTACTGGCCACCGAGCCCGAAATCATCGATAACCGCTACACCGGTCGCTATCTTGGCACCCCAACCTACCAGGAAGGCAAGGTTACTGTGCTAACAGAATGGCTCGTTGACAGCAATCATAGTCTCGATGGAAGCTATTTTTACAGCGATTCGATCAACGACATTTCATTACTCGAATTGGTCGACAACCCGATAGCGGTCAATCCGGATGACGAATTGAAGGCCATCGCCGAAGCCCGAAACTGGGAAATCATCGACCTGCTCTGATGACAGAGAAATGCTCTTCTGTTCGAGCATCTTGCACTGTAATAGCCCAAACGAAGACTATGCCTTGGGTAGCGTAACCCCTTTCTGTCCCTGGTATTTGCCGCCTCGATCTTTATAGGAGATCTCGCAGACTTCATCGGATTCGTAGAACAACATTTGCGCAACGCCTTCGTTAGCGTAAATCTTTGCCGGTAGCGGGGTTGTATTTGAAAATTCGAGCGTAACATGCCCCTCCCATTCAGGCTCCAGCGGAGTAACATTGACAATAATGCCGCAACGAGCATAAGTGGATTTACCGAGACAGATCGTCAGTACGCTGCGAGGTATGCGGAAGTATTCCACGGTGCGCGCCAGCGCAAATGAATTCGGCGGGATAATGCAAACGTCGGATTGAATATCTACGAAGCTTTCATCAGAGAAATTTTTAGGATCGACAATCGCGGAGTTGATGTTGGTGAAAATCTTGAACTCGTCGGCGCAACGAACGTCGTAGCCGTAACTCGAGGTGCCGTAAGAAATGATACGGCCGTTTTCTGATTCCCGAACCTGCCCGGATTCGAAGGGCTCAATCATAGCCTCTGCCGCCGCCATTCGGCGAATCCACCGGTCCGATTTAATGCTCACAGGCTTATCTCTGAAAAAAAAGCGAAGTATATCCGCTCCAGGGTGCAGGCGTCGATGCAGATACCATCTTTTACGATACTTGCAGACACATTTAACCCTTCTAACCCATGCGAATTTTCACCGGAATATTTTTAAGGCATTCGGGAGACATGCCGATAACCATAGAATGGCTGCTTTTGCTCAATCCAGACCCGATCCCTCAAGCTGGCTCAGGAAACTGAGACAGATGCTGCGCTTTCGCCTCGCGCGCAAGTTATTCGTGGTCGTTTTCGCGGCCATTGTGCTGATCGAGTTTATTATCGTTATTCCTTCGTACGGAAACTACAAGTCCTCCCTGCTGGCAAATTATCGAGAGGTCGCTCGTATCGCAGCGTCTACGGCGTTAACCCACCATTCCCATGAAAGCTCGGCAATCGAGAAAGATCTTGAGAACCTGATTGCCGCCGACACGCGCCTGGTGGGCGCAAGCGCGATCGATGCTAATGGACTCCTGATCGCCAGTGCCGGCGAAACCACAGAGTCGATACCAAACGAAGATCACGGCGCGATTGTCTACCTATCGGCTCATGCACCACGCTACGAGCTCTATTTTTCGGCCGCGGAGCTAGGGATAGAAACCGATGTGATCTTGCGTATGGACGCCGTCCCGATAAGCGAGGAATTGAATCGATTTGTATTTCGAATTCTCGGATTGACCCTGATTATCTGCGCCGTCGCGGGATCCATCGTATTTATTTACGTTGTTTTTAACCTGATCTATCCGCTCGAAGAGATTCATGAAAGCTTGAAGAGGGCGAAACTAGACCCGGTGCGGGCTGACGAAAACAATATTCATCATTCACGCAAGGATGAACTTGGCGCAACCATCGACCTGCTTAACGACGCGTTGCGCGAAATCGGTGAAAGCCACCGCTCCGATGTCGCATTTCAGGAACAGCGCCTGCATGACTTTGCCGAGTCAGGTTCCGACTGGTTTTGGGAAATGGACGAAAATCTCTGTTTCAGTTACTTTTCCGAGAGCTTTGAGTCAGTCACCTGCATGTCTACGAAAAAACTGATAGGGAAAACACGCGCCGAAACCGGCATTCCCAACATGCCAGTGGAAGCATTTAATGAGCATTTAAGCACCCTTGAAAATCGGCAACCATTTCGGAGTTTCATTCATCCCCGTGACAAAGATGACGGCACCACGGTATGGCTCTCAATTAGCGGTAAGCCGGTGTTCGACGCCGATGGACGATTTCTCGGTTATCGCGGATCTGGCTCGGACATCACCGCGCTGCACGAGGCTCAACAGGAACTGGTCGAGGCCAAGGAAGATGCGGAACAGAGTAACCGGGCAAAATCAGAATTTCTCGCGATCATGAGCCATGAAATCCGTACACCGATGAACGGCGTAATCGGGATGACCGATTTGCTGATCGACAGTGGATTAGATGACAAGCAAAAACACTACGCTGAGATTATCCAGGATTCAGGTACCGCGCTGCTGAGAATTATCAACGATATTCTTGACCTGTCCCGGCTCGAAGCAAGACGCATAACCCTTGAACAGGCCGAATTCGAATACTCCAGTGTGGTCTCGGGGGTAGTCGATATTCTGGGCCCCCAGGCCAGGGAGAAAAGTCTGGAACTCAGCTACGATATCGATTCAGAGGTACAGGCCGACTACATTGGCGACTACGGACGTTTGCGCCAGGTCATGGTCAACCTTGTCGGCAATGCAATCAAGTTTACCCACAAGGGCACTATTTCTATCGAGGTCACACGTGTTGGCGGCGATGATCAGAATCCCAGGCTACGTACCGAAATCAACGATACCGGCACCGGCATTCCATCCAATGCGATCGCCAGGTTATTCAAAAGCTTTACCCAGGTCGATACTTCAACTTCGCGAAAATTTGGCGGCACTGGCCTTGGCCTTGCGATCTGTCGCAAGATCATCGAAGCCATGGGTGGTGAAATCGGCGTCTCCAGTACCGAGGGTGAAGGCAGCCAGTTCTGGTTTGAAATCTCACTACCACGCTTCGACCCGAACGCTCATGACGAAGATCGTGACGACACCCTTACGATTATCCCCGGCCAGCAGTTCAGGGCCGACAAGACAGGCGCCCAACTCCGCATTCTCGTGGTAGACGACGTGCCTGTGAACCTGGTTGTGGTCGAGAAAATGCTGGATAGCATCGGTTACCAGGTAGAATCTGTCAGCAACGGCTTCGACGCCGTCGAAGCCGTTAAAGCAAAACACTATGATCTGATTTTCATGGATATACAGATGCCTCAGATGGATGGCTATGAAACCACGCGTCAGATTCGCGCACTGGGTCCGGTAGCCAGTAGCATCCCGATTGTGGCGATTACTGCGAACACCCAGGATGGCGATCGTGAGGCCTGTATCGAGGCTGGCATGAATGATTATATCGCGAAACCATTTGTTAAAAAGCAACTCGCCAGGTTGCTTGACCTTTACTTGCCACCGGCAGAACTGGGGGACCGCAAAGCCAGTTAGCTACATATTGCGCTCACAAAAATGCGCATAGAGTGCATCACTGAAAACCTTGACCCGTCTTGAAACCAGGCGACCTGGAGGATAGACCGCGTACATACCGACTTCGGGGCGCGGATACTCGGTCAAAATCGCGACCAGGTCACCCGCCTCTATATAATCCTGGAGAAACGCTACCGGGCCACTCACGATCGCATGACCGCAGCTGGCGACCGCGGCCAGAAACTCGCCATTGTTTGCACTGAGCCGATATTTCATCCTTGGGCTCACACGCTTACCATCCTCCTCGTAAAACCACTGGCGACCCACCGCAACATTGCTGTAAACGAGTACTTCGTGCTGCGCCAGTTCTGCCGGATGGCGGGGTTCGCCATGCCCTTTGAGGTAATCCGGGCTCGCACAAACGCTAAAATGCACACTCGCAAGTTTGCGCGCAATCAAGCCTGAGTCCTGCAGTTCCCCAATCCGTATCGCCAGATCAATATTCTCCTCAATCAGGTCAACCTGGCGATCGCTGAGATCAATATCGATCCTGATATCACGATGGTCGGCCAGGAAATTGCTGATCGGTTCCGCCAATTGGGCGACGCCAAAGCCGAGCGGCAGCGCCAGCCTTATTCGTCCGGATACTTCGCATTGCGAATCAACGACAAATTGCTCGGCCTCGCTTAAATCAGCCAAAATCTGCGTTGCACGTTGATAAAACTCCTTACCGGCCTCGGTCAACGACTGACGCCTGGTGGTGCGTTGTAACAATTGCACCCCGAGACGCCGCTCGAGTTCACTGACACGCCGACTCACCATCGACTTCACAATGCCGAGTTTTTCGCTCGCATTGCTGAAGCCTCGAAAATCTACCACCGCTACAAATGATTCAAGTTCTTCAAAGCGACTCATATTGTTCTCTAAATAGAAACAGTAATTTGTTTATTACACTATTTATTTAATTTTTGGAACAATAATAATAACTGCATCAATCACTCTGAGGCAAACAAAATGAATTCAAAATCTTTATCCAACATCTCTATGCTCTCCGCCCGGGCCATGCTCGCGGTAGTTTTCATCATGGCAGGGTTCAGCAAGATTGGTGCTGGTTACGCGGGTACCCAGGCTTACATGGAATCGGTGGGGCTACCCGGCCTGCTGCTGCCAGCCGTCATTACGCTTGAAATCCTGGGCGGAATCGCAATCTTGATCGGTTTCCAGACCAGGGTAGCCGCATTGTTACTGGCCGGTTTTACCCTGCTGGCGGCGATATTGTTCCATAGCGACTTCAACCAGCAAATGCAGATGATTTTGTTCATGAAAAACGTTGGTCTTAGCGGTGGATTTCTCTTACTGGCTGCGCAGGGGCCAGGGGACTGGGCCTTCAATCCACAGTTAAAATTACAGGCGGCTTAATCATGCATAACATAAAACGTATCTTACGACTCGACGCCAGTGCCAAACCCGCCGATGCGAGCAGCAAAAAGCTCGGTGACTACCTGTTAGACCAGTTGAAACAGGTTGATCCAGTCGTGGAAATGAAGGCTCGTGACCTGAACCAGGACCTGTCATTCATCGACGCGAGCTGGATTGCCGCCAATTTTACCGCGCCGGATGATCGTGAACCCGGGCAATCTGCACGCCTGGCTTTTTCCGATCAACTTATCGACGAGCTTAAATGGGCTGACCATATCGTGTTGACCACACCGATGTACAACTTCGGCGTTCCGGCCACCCTGAAAGCCTGGATCGACCTGGTTTGCCGCGCCGGCGTCACCTTTCGCTACGGCCCCAATGGACCGGAAGGGCTGCTCAAGGGCAAGCGTGCAGATATCATCATTACGACGGGTGGTGTGCCACTGGCCAGCCCGGTAGACTTTGTCAGCGGCTACCTGAAGCAGGTCTTTGCTTTCATCGGCATCAAGCATGTCAATATCGTCGGGGCCGACCAGATGAACGTCGATGCCGAGGCAAGCTTTGCCAAAGCGAGGTCAGAAATCGAACAAGAATATTCGGCCATTGCGGCCTAGGAGCAAACCAATGAACACACGTAAAGCTCAACAAGTCATTACCGGCCAGGCAACAACCGATGGCGCCGGGGTGGACCTGGTGCGCGTTATCGGACAACCCGCATTAATGGATCTCGATCCGTTCCTGCTGCTCGACGCGTTCCGCTCGGATGATCCGAACGATTACATCGCCGGCTTCCCACCGCATCCGCATCGGGGCTTTGAAACCGTAACCTACCTGCTCAATGGCCGCATGCGGCACAAGGATAACACCGGCAATGAAGGTGTCATCGAGCCCGGCGGCATCCAGTGGATGACGGCCGGCAGCGGCATCGTGCATTCAGAAATGCCGGAACAGCAGGATGGCCTGCTGGAGGGCTTTCAACTCTGGATAAACCTGCCGGGTGCTCACAAGATGGACAGGCCGGCATACCAGGAGCATGACGCCACCAATATTCCGACTGAATCCAGGGAAGGCACCACGGTTAAAGTAATCACTGGCGTGACTTCTCAAGGCACGACCGGTCCTGTCAATCAGCCGCTTACCGATCCGGTTTTTCTTGACGTGACACTGCAACCAGACACCGGGTTCAACGAAAACCTTGCTGCCGATCACAATGCGTTTGTCTACGTTATTAACGGCCAGCTCGTGCTTGAGGATACTGACGGAGATCAGATTGATCTCGGCTGCGATCAACTAGCAGTACTCAGCAAGGGTGATACAGTAGCACTGCGTAGTGGTGATCAGGCAAGCCGTTTTTTACTGGTCGCCGGTAAACCGCTAAACGAGCCGGTGGCGCGCGGCGGCCCGTTTGTAATGAACACCGCAGCCGAGGTGCGCCAGGCATTCAGCGATTACCAGCGTGGAAACTTCTGATGCCATTCCCGGGCAATCGAGCATCTTACAGGACGAAAAAGCTAAATCGGGGTGGTCAACTGCACTTCGAGTCGCCGCAATTAAGGCAGGTAAGGCAGTTGTCGAGACTGACTACGGCGCGGGTTTGACATTTTTTGCACAGCTGTGCCGAGCTGGGGAATTCATCATCAGTCGAATCCCCTCGTTGATCGTCAAACTCGCGGCGCTTGGCATCCAGAAATTCCTGTTGGTGTTGATCGGGCCGGCTTTGCTTGAGCAAACCGATTGCGATCATGTGCTGCTCGATGACATCGCCGATTTCGGCCACGATCGACGGCGTATAGCGCCCTCCCTTCTTGAAATATCCGCCCTGTGGGTCGAACACGCTGCGCAGCTCATCGACCAGGAAAGTGACGTCACCACCCTTGCGAAACACCGCCGACAGAATCCGCGTCAACGCGATAATCCATTGAAAGTGCTCCATATTCTTTGAATTGATAAATATTTCGAAGGGTCGGCGCAATTCGTGTTCGGTGCCCGGGTTCAACGTGATATCGTTAATCGTAACGTAGAGCGCGTGTTCTGAGAGCGGCGTCTTGATCTTGTAGGTGGTGCCCTGCAGGGCTTCCGGCCGCGCCAGGTTTTCATGCATATGGATAACCTCGGCGCTTGCAGGGTCACCTTGCTTCGCAGCGGACTGCTCCAACACTTCGGATTTGACAATTTTCTGATCTATTTTAATACCCATGATTACCTCAATCTGGACCTGGCGCCTAGAATTTCCCGTAATAGCCTTCCTTGAGCGCCTCGTGCAGGTTCGCGGCGGTGTGTATTTCGCTATCGTACTCGACGGCTTCGTCGCCCCTGACCTCAATCGTACTGCCGTCGGCAAGCGTAAAACGATAAACCGTGCTGGCAAGATCCTCGCTCTTCACCAGCACGCCCTGGAACGCCGCCGGATTGTAGCGAAAAGTTGTGCAGCCCTTTAGTTTTTTGCGGTAAGCCTGAAGATAAATGTCCTTGAAATCAGCAAATGGAAAGTCTGTCGGCACGTTTGCTGTCTTTGAGATCGAGGAATCAATCCAGGTTTGCGCGGCAGCCTGCACATCGACATGCTGTTGCGGCGTGATGGCGTCGGCACCGACAAAATAGTCCGGCAGCTTCACCGTCGACACATCGCTTGTGGGCATGGCGTCTGCATCGACCAGGTGGCGGTAGGCCAGCAGTTCATAAGAAAAGACGTCGACCTTTTGTTTGCTTTTCCTGCCGCTACGGATCACGTTGCGCGCATAGTGGTGAGCGAAACTGGGTTCGATGCCATTACTGACGTTGTTGCCGAGCGACAGTGCGATAGTGCCGGTTGGCGCGATTGAACTATGGTGGGTGAACCGTGCCCCCTGCTCCGCCAATGCCGCTATTAGCTCGGGCTTGACTTCGGCGAGCTGCTGCAGGTAACGGCTGTAGCACGCGTGCAGAACCTTACCCTTGACGCGCATTCCCAGGGTCCAGCCATCGTCAGACATTTCCGGCCGCTGGCGCAGCATGGCTTCGTCCACGATGAAATCCTCTTCCATAATCGGTGCCGGTCCTTTTTCGCGCGACAATTCGAGCGCAGCCTGCCATCCGGTGAGTGCAAGCTCACGACTCACCCGTTCGGTGAATTCGAGCGAATCCTCGGAGCCGTAAGTGATCCGCAGCATCGTCAGGGCCGACCCCAGTCCCAGAAAACCCATGCCGTGACGCCGCTTGCGCGTAATCTCTTGCTGCTGCTGCGGCAACGGTAATCCATTGATTTCGACCACGTTATCCAGCATGCGGGTAAACACTGCGACCACTTCGCGAAACTCCTCCCAGTCAAACCTGGCTTGCGAGGTAAACGCAGCGCTTACGAAAGCAGTCAGGTTGATCGAACCGAGCAGACAGGCACCGTAGGGCGGTAGACCCTGCTCGCCGCAGGGGTTGGTGGCGCGAATGGTTTCGCAAAACCAGTTATTGTTCATTTCGTTGTAGCGATCGATCAGAATAAAGCCAGGTTCGGCATAATCGTAAGTCGAGCGCATGATCGTATCCCACAGCTCGCACGCGCTGACACGGCGATAAACACGGCAGGCCACCTGACCGACGTCATTGCAGATGTAGCGTTCGGCTCCGGGCCAGTCGCGCCAGATCAACTGCTCTTGGTCAGTCAGGTCGAGATGTTCGTCCTCGACCTCCTCCTGCGTAAGCGGGAAGGCAAGCGCCCAATCTCGATCCTGGATCACCGCTTGCATAAACTCATCGGTGATCAGCAACGACAAATTGAACTGCCGCAGGCGTCCATCCTCACGCTTGGCCTCGACGAATTCGAAGATGTCCGGGTGGCCAACGTCGAAGGTCGCCATCTGCGCCCCGCGGCGACCGCCGGCGGAAGAAATGGTGAAACACATGCGGTCGAATATATCCATAAACGACATCGGCCCCGACGTGTGCGCACCGGCACCGGAGACATAGGCGCCGCGAGGTCGCAGCGTCGAGAATTCATAACCGATCCCGGCACCGGATTTGAGCGTAATGCCGGCTTCGTGCAGTTTTGTCAGTATGCCGTCCATCGAGTCGTCTATTCTGTCCGACACGGTGCAGTTGATCGTCGAGGTGGCGGGTTTGTGTGTCTGTGCACCGGCATTTGACATGATGCGGCCGGCCGGAATGGCGCCGTGCTGCAGCGCCCACAGAAAGCGCTCATACCAGTGCTCTCGCAATTTGGAGCTCGTTTCGAGATCAGCCAACGCCCGGGCGACCCGCCGGTAGCTATCGTTTATATCCTGGTCTACCACAAGGCCACGACGGTCTTTCAATTGGTATTTCTGCGCCCAGATTTCCTGCGAGGCGTCTTGCAGTGGAATGCCAACAGCCGAGGGATTGGCGGCTGCCAGTTTGTCAGCGGAACTCATACTCAGAACTTACTCCGTACCACCCGGAACGGCTACCATATATTGTGTCGGAATATAGCTTAAGTACCGGTATCTAGTAATCCAGTATTATAGTTCCTACGGGTGGGAACATTGATTTATATCAATTCAGGACTTCGAATATTTGCAATATTCCTGGCTTGCCTGACTGGTGGAATTTGCGCGGATGACAAGATCTGCCTTTACACGGGGATGACCTGAAATAGCGAAGCTATTTCAGGTCAGTTGTTCTGGATGACGATGTTGGGGAAGGCGGCCGAGTGATCGCGCGCCTTGGTGGCGAGCTTGGCCGCGGTCTTGCGTGCTACTTCGCGGTAAATCGAGGCAATCGGACTATCCGCCATCGCTGCCACGGTGGGATTACCACTATCGGACTGTTCACGAATGTGAATGTCGAGCGGTAACGAGCCGAGCAGATCGACACCGTGTTCAGCAGACATGCGCGCGCCGCCGCCTTCACCGAAAATATGCTCGCTGTGTCCACACTGGCTACAGATATGGATGCTCATGTTCTCAATGATCCCGAGTACAGGCACTTCGACCTTTTCGAACATTTTCAGCCCCTTGCGCGCATCCAGCAACGCAATATCCTGCGGGGTCGTAACGATCACCGCGCCACTGACCGGTATCTTCTGCGCCAGCGTTAACTGGATGTCGCCGGTTCCGGGTGGCAAATCAATAATCAGGTAATCGACGTCACTCCAACGGGTGTCATTGAGTAATTGTTCGAGCGCCTGGGTGACCATCGGCCCGCGCCAGATCATCGGCGTATCTTCCTCCACCAGGTAACCGATCGACATCGACTGGATACCGTGACCGATCATCGGTTCGAGACTTTTACCATCGGACGACTCGGGCTGGCCCTTGCAGCCCAGCATGCGCGGAATACTGGGTCCATAGATATCGGCGTCAAGAATACCGGCCGTCGCGCCTTCAGCCTGCAACGCAAGGGCGAGATTAACCGCGGTCGTCGACTTGCCCACTCCACCTTTACCGGAGGCGACCGCGATGACATTCTTGATCCCCGTCAGGGGTTTCAAATTCTGCTGCACGGCATGCGATTTGACCAGGCTCGATACTTCTACCTCGACCGACCCAATGCCTTCGAGGTCACTTAACGCCGCCTCGATTTCCTGTTTCAGTGAATCGAAATAGCCTGCTGCCGGATAGCCCAGCTGGATTTGAATTTTCCAGTTGCCTCCATCCTGCTCGATCGACTTGACTGCCTTGCTCGAGACCAGGTCGGTTTCCATGTTGGGGTCGATCACCTGACCCAGTTTGGTTTCAATCTGTGATTTATCAATTGCCATGCGTATTAGTCTGTCTGGAGGTTTCTGAACCGAGCGCGCATTTTACCCGAGCTGGCCAATAAATATCACTTAGTTTTTATGTGAATACTCTATACAGTGCCTGGTACAGCACCTAAAATACGCTGCTTTAACCAGGCCAGTCCATTCGATGAGTTCCAAACCCCGCCAGATCGTGGTGACCAGCGCGCTGCCCTATGCTAATGGTCCGATCCATATCGGTCATATGCTCGAGTACGTGCAGACCGACATCTGGGCGCGCTTTCAGAGATTGCGCGGTCACGAATGTATCTACGTGTGCGCCGACGATGCTCATGGCACGCCAATCATGCTGCGCGCGCAGGCCGAAGGCATCACCCCGGAAGCATTGATCGAACGCATGCACAAGGAACACCTGCAGGACTTTACTGATTTTGGAGTCGCTTTCGACAATTATTACAGCACCCACTCCGACGAGAATCGCTTTTTCGCCGAGTACATCTATAACCGACTTAAAGACGCCGGACATATCCGGACGCGCGTCATTTCACAGGCTTATGACCCGGTAGCGGAAATGTTTCTGCCGGATCGATTCATCAAGGGTGAGTGCCCTAACTGTGGTGCCGGTGATCAGTACGGTGACAACTGTGAAAACTGTGGCGCTACCTATGATCCCACCGACCTCAAGAATCCAGTATCGGTCGTCAGTGGGGAAACCCCGGTCGAAAAGGATTCGGAACAGTATTTCTTTAAGCTGGAAGACTTCGAAGACATGCTCAAAGCCTGGTTCGCAGCCGGGCATGTGCAAACCGAAATCGCCAACAAGATGAACGAATGGCTCGATGAGGGTCTCAAGGACTGGGATATCTCTCGCAATGCGCCCTACTGGGGTTTCGAGATTCCAGACGCGCCGGGTAAATATTTTTACGTCTGGCTGGACGCACCAATTGGCTACATGGCCAGTTTCAAGCACTGGTGCAAGGCGACTGGGCACGACTTCGACACCTACTGGAGTGCCGACAGTAAGACCGAGCTGTATCACTTCCTCGGCAAGGACATCGCGCGCTTTCACACCATGTTCTGGCCAGCGATGCTGCACGGTGCCGGTTTCCGTATGCCGAGTGCGGTCTATTGCCATGGATTCCTGACCGTGGACGGCCAAAAAATGTCAAAGTCGCGCGGCACCTTTATCATGGCGCGTACTTACCTTGAGCACCTGAATCCCGAATACCTGCGCTATTACTTTGCCGCCAAGCTCGGCCCCGGTATCGACGATATCGATCTGAATCTCGAGGATTTTACGACCCGCGTCAATTCCGACCTGGTAGGCAAACTGGTGAACATTGCCAGCCGCTGCGCCGGTTTTATCAACAAGCGCTTCGATAGCAAGCTCGTTGCCAAACTCTCCAGTGAAGATTTGAGCCAGCAATTTCTCGCTGCCGCAGAACCGATTGCCGATTATTATGAGAACCGCGAGTTCGGCAAGGCCATGCGCGACATCATGGCACTGGCCGATAAAGTCAACCAGTACATCGATGAAAAACAGCCCTGGGTAACCATCAAGGACCCGGCCCGCGCGTCTGAGGTACAGGATGTTTGCAGCATCGGTTTGAATTGCTTTCGTCAGCTGATCATATTGCTGAAACCCGTTTTGCCAAAGCTGGCAGCGCAGTCCGAGGAATTCCTCAACGTTGAAAATCTCGTATGGGCCAACCTTGGTGATAACCTGCTGGATCACAGCATTAATCGTTTCAATCCCCTGATGACCCGGATCGAGCCGGTTTTTATCGAACGCATGATTGAGGCAACAAAAGAAGACCTCGCCACGGAGCAGAAAATTCAGCAGACCTCAAGCGACCCGTCGATCGAAGCCATCGCACCCGAGATCGGTTATGACGATTTCGCGAAACTGGATTTCCGGATTGCGAAGATCGTCGCTGCCAAGCGTGTCGAAAAATCCGACAAACTGTTGCAGCTCACGCTCGATATCGGTAGCGAGACCCGCAACGTGTTTGCCGGAATCAGCAATGCCTACCAACCCGAGGACCTGGAAGGCAAACTCACGGTGATGGTTGCCAACCTGGCCCCGCGCAAAATGCGCTTTGGCATTTCCGAGGGTATGGTGCTGGCAGCCGGCTCCGGTGAAACCGAGCTCTACATTCTGAGTCCGGACTCGGGCGCCAAACCGGGAATGCGAGTCAGCTAGTTGTTATCACGTCTGTTTGCAGTCAGCCTCTTGCTCGCGAGCATCGCCGCTTCGCCTGCGAGTGCTATAGATTCCAAGCAAATATACCAGCTCAACCAGGAGCGCGTATTCCAGGTTCGCGTGCTCAATCGTGAAACCGGCAAAAAATCCAGTATCGGATCGGGATTTATCGTAGGTAACGGCAGCCAGGTTGCGACCAACTACCATGTCATCGGCAAGGTCATTCTGGAGCCCGAGCTGTTTTACATTTCTTTTGTCGGCAAGGACGGACAGGAAGGCGAGTTAAAGTTACTGGGTCTCGACGTTGCCCGCGACCTTGCCCTGCTCGGTGCGGACAAGCCCATTGGCGAAGCCATCAAAATGAGTCCGCTGCCGCCACGCGGCGCACCGATTTACGCGATGGGTAACCCGCTCGACCTGGGACTGACTATCGCGGTTGGCACCAACGGTGGAATTTTAAACCAGACCGACGATAGTCGTATCCTGTTCTCGGGGAGTCTGAATCCGGGCATGAGTGGCGGTCCCACCTTTAACGACCAGGGTGAAGTCATCGGCATCAACGTCGCCACCGCGCGCAATGACATCAGTTTTATCGTACCGTCAAGATTTTTGAACGATTTGATCGAGCAGTCGAGTGCTGATGCGTTCAGCAACGAAGCAGACCTCAAGCTCGAAGTTGCACGGCAGGTGCTGGCTTACGAAACCAGCTACATTGAACAATTGCTGGAGCGCGACTGGCCGAAACTCGACCTGCGCCAGTTCAAGTTGCCTGGCATCATCTCGCCAACCGTG
>CAXMSP010000123.1:0-2399 GCA_964196225.1 uncultured Gammaproteobacteria bacterium
AATTCAGGGTGTTCGCATCGGGCATGATCTCGAGAAGTGCCAATGCCGAGATTATTCGCAAGATGCAGCACCTCGCCAAGGAAATGTACGATATGAATCTCGAGTCGGAAGCGTTGCCGCTGGAACAACGTTTTGGTACCAGCCTGATGATGGCCATCCGTCCCTGGGAAATACAGGTTTTCAAGGACTTGCGACGCGAAGCAGACGCTCGTGTGTTTGGATAGAGTCGACCGCAGTGCCGGCAACGGCCCAACGACAGCCCAGTCACAGCAGATGATTAAGGTTCTAACCTATAACATCCACAAGGGATTCGATCGCTACAATCGTGATTTCGTGTTGCACCGAATCAAGGACCATTTGCAAAGTGCCGAGGTGGATGTGGTCTTGCTACAGGAAATCCAGGGACGCCACCTGCAACATGAAAATCGGATTTCCGGCTGGCCGGACGTCAGCCAGTTTGAGTTCCTGGCCGATAGTATCTGGCCGCATTACGCCTACGGCAAGAATGCGATATATCGTAAAGGTCATCATGGCAATGCCATACTCAGCAAATTCAACATTGTCGAATGGAATAATTTAAACCTGTCGCGATTTCAGCGAGCGAGTCGCAGCCTGCTGCACGGGCGTGTCGAAATTCCCGGCTCGAAGACTCACCTGCACCTGATTTGCGTACACCTCGACTTACTCGGTTTTGAGCGCAAACGCCAGTTACGCGCACTGAAGAGCTATATGGACAACAGCATTGACTCAAGCGAGCCGATTATCCTCGGCGGCGACTTTAACGACTGGCAGGGCGGCTTCGGCAAAGCGCTGGAGGCGCAATTGGGTATGCATGAAGCTTATCGCCAGATGCACGGTAAATATGCCAGGACCTTCCCCTCGAACCGGCCGATGCTGTGTATGGACCGAATTTATTATCGCGGAGTCGAGCTGCTCGAAGCCGATTGCTATAAACGCAGGCCCTGGAACGAACTTTCCGACCATTTACCGCTCCATGCTCACTTTGCACTAGGGTAGGCGCTGTGCCTGCCAACTGGCAATTGTATTTCACCCCCGATGATTACTTCAGCAGTCTGATTCGTGATATTGATGACGCGACTCGCGTGATCAGTATGGAAACCTATATTTTCAAGCTCGACACGACCGGTAATGCCGTTTTGCAGGCGCTGTGCCGGGCCATTGACAGGGGTGTACGACTGCAATTGTTGATCGATGGCATCGGCTCTTACCGTGACGCGAGCGAAATCGCCGAGGGGCTCAGATCGGCCAATAGCGAAGTGCGCATCTTTCATCCCTTGCCCTGGGATTTTGCATTGTATCGGCATGCTTTGACGGCAGGGAACTGGTATTCACAGGCGCTGCACCTGGTCGCTTCCATCAATCGTCGCAATCACCGCAAGCTGTGTCTGATAGACGAGCGTTGTGCATGGCTTGGCAGCTATAACATCACTTCCGACCACGCCAATCCAGGTTCCCTCGATGCCGGCGACTACTGGCACGATACCGGCCTGCGGGCAAGTGGAGCGGTGGTGTCGGCACTTGTCGAAAATTTCAACCAGGCCTGGTACCACAAGGTCGAAAGTGTCGGCAATCGTTCTCGCCGATTTCTTACCAGCGAAGCCATTGCACAAAGGCGGCAACCGGGCCTTCATCTAATGCGGGTGTTGGCCAGTGCGCAACAGCGGATCTGGATCACCAACGCCTATTTCAACCCATCGAATCAAGTGTTGAAAATGCTGAAACAAAAGGCCGGGGAGGGTGTTTCGGTCAAACTAATCGTGCCGAGGCGATCGGATATCATCTTCTTTCCGTTGCTTTCGCGCAGTTTTTATACTGACTTGTTAAATTCCGGAATTCGAGTGTTTGAATATGCAAACCGAGTGGTACATTCGAAAACGATGGTCATTGACGAGCAATTGCTGGTAGGTAGCACCAACTTGAACTACCGCAGCCTGTTTCACGATCTGGAACTGGACCTGTTATCAGCTGATCCGGAGACCGTAGCGCAGATGGAAAAACGCTTTGCGCGAGACGTCGATGGCAGTGAGGAAATTACCCGGCGCGCGTGGCTACGCCATCCGTGGTTGCTTAAATTACTCGGTCTGTTGTCTCGGTTCTTGCGATACTGGCTTTGAGCACTGTGGTTACCTGAGACGGAATCCATGTTTGATATAGGCGAATATCTATCGATTAATTACATTAACTATGACGTTTAACTACTTGTAAATACTGCAGTTACTATTTATTCTTCTATGCAGTACAAAAATGTCAGCAATAATGGTTATTATCCTCGCCAGACCTGGGACTATCGGAAATGACAGACATAAAACGCAGCGCACTCATGCCTTACCCGGTCGGGGTAATGTACGATATCGTCAACGATGTCGAGCGCTATCCCG
>CAXMSP010000124.1:0-8847 GCA_964196225.1 uncultured Gammaproteobacteria bacterium
GCTCGGTATCAATCAAGGCATTATGATGGCGCTGGCGATGGAAGTCGTGACCCCGTTGATCGGCGGCAAGGGGCTTGGATTGATCGTGTTCGATGGCATGAATCGTGCCAGTATCGGGATATCGTTGCAGGCCGGGATGGGGATCGTACTACTTGCGATAATCCTCGACCGCATGTCGCAAGCCTGGACTAAAACCCAGCGCGAAGCGATGGGATTAACCTGATTGTTTACCCCGACGCTAGCTCGACAAGGGCAGTATCAGGCAGTATTATCAATCCATTCCGCCTCCTGATGGTGGAAATAAAAAATCATATCCGAAGAGAGGAGAAAGAAAAATGTCATTTAAACTAAAAGTCCTACTGGCCTCGGCCTTATTGGCTCTGAGCATTGGTTCAGTGTCATCGGTACAGGCAGCCAAACGCCTGACAGTGCCTGATCCGGACTGGACTGGTGGCGTGGTTACCTGCCGTACCATTCAATATGTTCTGGAAAACGAGATGGGCTACAAGGTCAAAACCGTGGCCATTCCTCAAGGACCTGGCGTTTGGGAGGGGATTCGCGCAGGCGACCTGTTTTACAACTGTGAAACCTGGCCCTCCTATAATCCCACCAAGGAAAAGTATCTCAGCGAATACGGTGGTGATGGTTCGGTGGTCCACCTTGGAGATACCGGCATCATCGGTGAGACGGCCTATTGGGTGCCGCGTTATATTATCGAAGGCGATGCTGCACGCGGGATTCCTGCATCGGCTCCCGATTTAAAGTCATTCAAGGACCTGAACAAGTATAAGCACATGTTCAAGAGCCTGGAATCCGGCGACAGGGGTAACCTGATCGGTTGCCCGGTGGCCGCCTGGGTGTGCGAAGACCAGCAGCGCTTGGATTCACTGGGAATCGATTTTTACGCGCAGGCGCTCGGTTCGGAAACCGCGCACTGGGCCGAAATGCTCGCCAAGTACAAGCGTGGCGAACCCTTTATCGCCTACGCCTGGGCGCCGCACTGGATACATGCTGCGCTGGACCTGGTTGAAGTTGAGTTGCCGGCTGAAGCCTCCTGGCCAGATGACATCACATTTAAATACGCCAACCCGGATCTGATGAAGGAACATCCCGAGGTGGTACAGCTGATCAAGAATCATCGGCTGACCAATGAGCAACAGGCGGGAATGATTTACGAAATAGACTTCAAGAAACGCGAAGTCGATGAAGTGGTCGATGAATGGATGGAAGCCAACGAAGCTATCTGGCGCAAATGGGTGCCGTAGACAGTTTCGCAATTGAATGCAATCAGGCTCCTGCGGGGGCCTGATTTGTTTTTGTCGTGGTTAATTTAACCGGGACAACGGAATGAGTGGCAGAAATGTAATCGTTATCATGTCGGATGAGCATACCTGTTCGGTCATGGGTGCCTACGGTAACAAACTCGTGTATACCCCGACGCTAGATAAGCTTGCCAATAGCGGAGTGCGTTTCGACAACGCCTATACACCATCGCCGATCTGTATTTCTGCGCGTGCCAGCTTCGCGACGGGGACCCAGGTGTTCGAACACCGTTGCTGGTCCTCGGCCGAGCCTTATTACGGACAGCAGCAGAGCTGGATGCATCGGTTGCGGGAAAGAGGTCACGAGGTGGTTTCAATCTGCAAGCAGCATTACCGTTCGGCAGCCGATGACGCTGGTTTCAGTAAGCAGATATTGCCGATGTACCTTGCCAATAACGGTGCTGGCTGGCCACAGGGCTTGCAACGAAAACCCATGGGAAATTTTCCCGATTCCGTCGAAATGGCATCAATTCTGGGCCCTGGCGAAACCAGCTATACCCGGTACGACCGTGATATCACCGCGGCTGCAGTGAATTGGCTTGGACAGCGTCGAGCATCCGATTCGATGCCCTGGGTACTGTTCGTATCCTTTATCTGCCCGCATTTTCCGTTGTCAGCGCCACAAAAGTTTTATGATTTGTATCGGGATATGGATTTACCAGAACCCTACGATTGCGACCCTGTAGAACAGTTAAAGCATCCGGTGATCGATGAGATGCGTCGCTTCTGGGATTATGCCGATCATTTTGATCATGACAGTGAAAAGATCGGGCTCAGGAACTACTACGCGCTGTGCAGCTTTCTTGACGACAATGTGGCACAGGTGCTGGCTGCGTTGGAAAAATCGGGGCAGGCTGACGACACTCAAATTATCTACACCAGTGACCACGGTGATATGACCGGCAATCATGGTATATGGGGAAAATGCTACATGTACGAGGACTCGGTAGGTATCCCCATGACGTTAAGCGGACCGGGCATTGAGCCCTCGATAAACCCTACGCCGGTCTCGTTAGTAGACCTGGCTGCGACTATTGAGCATGCGGTTCACGGTGAGGTCAGCGGCGTTGAGAATAGCTGGCAGGGCAGGCCGTTACAGGAGTTTATTGATAATCCCGATACCGAACGCCCGGTTTTGAGCGAATATCACGATGGCGGTAGCCCTTGTGGATTTTTCATGCTGCGCAAGGGGCGCTGGAAGTATGTGTATTTTTCCGAAGGGCACCCGTCTTTACTATTCGATATGGAAAATGATGCACGGGAACTGTTTAATCTGGCAGATGACGCAGCGCATGCGACGATCCTGGCTGAATTGCGTAACCTGTTACTAAAGATTCTCGATCCCGAAGAAGTTAATCGGCAGGCGTTTTCCGATCAGGCAAAAATGATCGAGGTACTCGGAGGCATTGAAGCGATTATGGCGTTGCCGAGTTTTAATCACACGCCAATAGAGTGAGACTAGGATTTCCTGAGCTCACCAATCGCAATACCCTGTTCGCCGGCAATTGCATACAATAGATATATCTTTCCATCTTCGACGAAAATGGCGGGGTCGCGAAGTTGATTGACGCGTTCCATGCTGCCGCCATATTGTGACGCTCGCGGCGTAATATCCGCACCTTCCCAGGTTTTTTGTGCACGATGGATTTCACGGGTTTCAGAAAATCCCCATTGTTGCCAGTCGTCTGGCGTATCCAGGATAGATAGCAATATGCGTTCAGGAAAATCACCCACTCGCGTCCACAGGACAAACCACTGGTCGTTATGCTGCAGCAGTGCATGATGCCGGATAGCCTCGGTCGTTAAGCGGGGACCGGCTTCGAAGTTTCCCAAACCGTCGGTGGATCGATAAAGCTGCCCGGGCATTGCGATCGCGTAGAACCAGCCATCGTGGCAAAAAATTTTGAGATAGGGTGAACCTATTATTTCCATGCGCGCAGCAAAATTGAGTCCATCCCGTGACAGGGCAACTCGGCTCCGTTGCCTGCCATCTTCGAGTCGACCATGATAATAGAGTCGAATTTGTTCGGTTTCGTGATCGACCCAGACATCGGGTGAGGCGATGTGGGGATAGTCGCCATCGGCGCCGTCCTCGATATACTGGCGTGCTTCCGGATGCAACTGTGAATCGACAGGGGAGTTGCTGGCAAACAGGCTGCGTTCCAGATCAAGCGGAGCTGGCATTACGATTTTCCAGGGTCCGGTGAGCTCATTGCTGGCCGCGAGCCGGATCGAACGACCCTCGTGATGTGCAAAATAAAGCAGGTATTTACCCGGGGGATCAACCAGCCACTCGGGCGCCGCAATTAGCGAAGGTCCGTTGGCATTGCCGTCAAGCCCGGGGTGATCATCGATACTGATGATCGGAGCGTCATTCAGGTAATGAAACGAAAACATTACTAGTGGGCAATTCTAGACAGTGGCAGAGCCTTCGCACGCGCGTTCTTCAAGTATGGGTTCCTGGGTAAGAGTTTGAAATTATTTGCTGACAAGACGCCTTTTAGATGCTTTTATTAAATGCTTTATATATAACGTTCTCGTGCCGAAGTTTTACCACGATTCAGATAGCAATACAATTTACCGACTAACCACAGAGCCTGTCAGAAATGATTAAGCCTCCCGTCCAGAAACAAACCTAATGCGGCCGTTTGAAGGCATTCGTGTTCTCGACTTCACCCATGTATACGCAGGTCCGTTTGCGACCGTTCAACTGGCCGTGATGAGGGCTGAGGTCATCAAGATCGAAGCGCCCGGTAAACCTGACCAGATACGACTCGAAGGTGTTGATGAGGCACTCAATGAACAGGGTCTCGGCACCAGCTACGTATTTAACAACCAGGGCAAAAAAGCGATCAGCCTGAAGCGGCGATCTCTATTTTGCGTCTCGAAACATAATCTAGCAGCGCTTCGTCAACACCAGGATCGACCGCGGGCTGTTGGTACTCTTGCAGCAATTGTTTCCAGATCTGGTTGGCGCGCTGTTCGGTATTGACCGACCCGGCCTCGAGCCAGGACTCATAGTTGCACCAGTTCGACAGCAACGGTGCGTAAAAAGCTTCCTCGTAACGCTCCATGGTGTGCGCGCTACCGAAAAAATGCCCGCCCGGGCCAACTTCGCGGATTGCATCCATTGCCAGTGTCTCCTTGCTGACCTCGAATGGTTCGAGACTCGCCGCCACCATTTGCAGCACTTCGGCGTCGATGATCAGTTTCTCCAGCGATGCGGTCAAGCCACCGTGGAGCCAGCCGGCCGCGTGCTTGATCATATTAGCCTGACCGGAAATCGCACCCCATATGGACAAACAACTTTCGTAGACGGCCTGAGCGTCAGGACTATTTGCGGCGTTAACATTGCTCGAGCGAAACGGTACCCCGAGGCGTCGCGCCAGTTGTCCCGAGGCCTGGGCTGCCTGCAGGTATTCAGGGGTTCCAAACGCGGGCGAGCCGGATTTCATATCGACGTTGGAGGTGAAACCGCCGTATAAAACCGGTGCCCCGGCACGTACGATCTGCGTTAATGCAATGCCTGCCATGGCCTCGGCGTGTTGCAGGGCGAGCGCCCCGGCGAGGGTAACCGGTGCCATCGCGCCTGCCAGGGTGAAGGGTGTAATGGCGACAGCCTGTCCATATTCCGCCATCGTAATTAAGCCTTCAGCCATCGGGATATCGAGTTGTAAGGGCGTATTGGTATTGATGATTCCGCATAGAGCCGGTGTATCAACAATATCCGCGGGCGATTTTCCGAGGCTCAGTGCAACCATTTCGATCGCATCCAGGGTTTGAGCTCGACCCATGGTCCAGGGTACCCAGTTCTTGTCGAGCAGGGTGCATTCGGCGTAAAAAAGGTCTAGGTGACGACTTGCGGCGGGTAAGTCCATGGCTTCGAAACCGCCGCCTCCTTCCTGGTGTAGTATGTCGAGACTTTGTACCAGGCGGATAAAGTTACACATTTCAGCATAAGTACCGTTGCGACGACCTTTGTCGCTGTCCATGACGTAGGCCGGGCCGCCGACCGACGTAAACACCGTGCAGCCATCTCCCAGTTTGACGTTTTTAGCCGGATTCCTGGCCTGCAACGTAAACGAGGATGGCGCCTTCGCGATCAGCGCTTCAACCAGATCGCTGGCGAATCGAACTCTGCCTGAATCATGATCGACGTCGAATCCGGCCGCGCTAAAATAATCGCGGGCCGGTTGTGACAAAATCGCCATACCGGTTTCCTGCAAAATCGAGAGCGCCGTCTGGTGTATGCTCTCGAGCGCATCGTTTCCAAGCAGCTCAAACGGGGAGTGATGGTAGCGTAGTTGCTTCCATGGAGGCTGTGAAATGAGGCCTGAAATCCGTGGTTTGCGCGCGGGCCGACGTCGACTTTTTGTATTCATGATTCTAGTCCTCGATCGAATTGTCCGGTGGTTGGTTGAAACAGGGCGCGTTCGCGTTTCGGAATAAGTTGTGCGGAATCTTCGCCGTATTCGCGGGCAAATTTATGCCCGCTATAGACAGCATCGGCGATACTGGATGGCACCAGGCAGTCGCCAATACGGAAGGCGGGTATCGTTAATTGGTTGAACAAATCATCGTTGGATTCGCGACCAGTAACCAGAATCAAATTATCAAATATATGCTCGAATGATCCATTTGTATAAATACAACAGGTATACAAAGTGTTTTTATCTACATGTGTGATTTTTTGAGTAAAGACAGTTTCGATACCCATTGTCAAAAGCCTCGCCTGGATAAATTCCTGTTCATCTGTCATCGCGGTCCAGCTCGAAATAGTCGTGCCCGGTGTCAGATACTTCACGCGGTGACCAGCGAGCATGAACTTCTCTGCCAGTGCGCCGGCCATCATGTAATGGTCATCGTCGTAAATCAGGATGTCGCCATTGAGACTGGCGCCTGCAAAGATGTCGTCGGGCGTATAAATGCCACCGGGCTCATTGATTGTGATAGCTGAACGCACGTTGGCGCCCTGCCCATCACGTCGCCATTGAGATCCAGTCGCGACCACCACCGCATCAGCCTCTAAATCGCTGACATTGTCGGCAGTCAGCTTACTGTCCAGATAAACATCGATGTTTTCCATCTGACTGATCATGTAGGCACGATAGTCGCGTACTCGAATCCAGTTTTCCAGGCCAGGCAGGCTCGCTTCGTTAACCACGCGACCCCCGAGCTTATCCGTGGCTTCGGCGAGGGTAATGCGGTGGCCGCGCTGACCCAGGGCCAATGCTGCTTCCAGTCCCGCGGGACCACCTCCAACTACCAAAAGCGTAGCTTCGGACCGGGCCGGTGCAATAAATTCGGGATGCCAGCCGCGGCGCCATTCTTCACCCATGGTGGGATTTTGGGTACAGCGAATCGGCGATGCTTCGTTATTCGCAGAGCGGCAAATGTTACAACCGATGCATTCGCGAATCTGATCTTCATTTCCCTGATCGATTTTACTGGGCAGAAACGGATCGGCAATCGAAGGTCGCGCGGCGCCTATAAAATCCTGCACCCCGCGCTTGATTTGGCCAACCATGGTGTCGGGCGAGGTAAAACGACCAACGCTGACAATCGGTTTTGAGGTCAAGGACTTGACGATTCCTGCATACTGCTCCTGGTAACCTTCGGCCGAGAAACGCGAGCTGCAGGAATCATTACCGAGGCTGCCGCCGAGGGCTATATCCCAGAGGTCTGGTAATTCACCGATATGTTCGATTATTTGCCGACCCTCACCTTCGCTGGTGATTCCAAGATCGCCGTGAATTTCATCGATTGCTAAACGGACTGCGACCGCGCAGCGATCGCCTACGGCTTCGCGGGTATCTTCAATCAGCTCGCGTAATAAGCGGGTTCGGTTTTGTAATGATCCACCATATTTATCACTACGATGATTGAAGCGAGGGGACAGGAACTGGAAGGGTAAAAATTCATGGCCGGCGTAGACATAAATAATATCAAACCCGGCCTTTTGTGCCCGTAGCGCGGCATCCCGATGCCAGCGTCGAAATTTATTAATATCGTCAAGATCCATTTCACGCACCTGCGCCGGGTAAATGTACTCAGACGAGCAGGCCGATGGTGCCAGTGCAATCTCCCGGGTACCGCGATTAATGGAGTGAAAACCCCCGTGCCAGAGCTCGATGCCGGACAGCGAACCATGTGCATGAATGGCATCACTGATCGCAGCACACATCAGGGCATCCTCGTCATCCCATATACTGAGATAGGCGTAAGGGGTTTCATCCGCACTCGGGTGGATAGAGCAATACTCGGTGCAGACGACACCCCAACCGCCTTCGGCTTTCATTTTGCGCAGGGCAATCGAGCTATTAGGTTTCATGGTACCCATACCCGATGCATGTGGCGTCTGGTAAAACCGATTAGGGGCGGTAACAGGTCCGATTTGTACCGGCTCGAATAAAACGTCGTAACGAGGATTTCTAGGCATTGTTAGTTTCTCTCGTTACGTTAAAAATAGTTGAACGATCGTACAACAAGAGGTATGCTTTTGCAATAAAAATTAAAGATGCAGCATTGCTGTAACCCGGGAAAATGACTGTAAAAAGCATCGCGTTTCAACGCAAGACATCTCAACAACGACGTCAAGAACTGATTGAGGCAGGGATTGTTTGCCTCGGGAAAGGTGGTATGTCGGCATTTACCATCGATCAAATCTGTCGGCAGGCCGCGGTATCGCGTGGTCTGATCAATCATCACTTTAAAACCAAGGAAGACTTACTGGTTTGTATATATGCGCAAATGACCGAGTACCTGGTGCGTGACAGTTCAGGTAAATCACCCCGGCAACAGGTAACCGGGTTTATCGATGCCAGTTTCGATAAAAACAGTTTTAACAAATCGAATTTACGTGCCTGGCTCGCGATCTGGGGAGAGGTTGCAACCAACGATAAGCTTAAGTCCCTGCACCAGGGCAGATACCGGAAGTACAAGCAACAGTTGGCATCCGCGCTATCGAGTATCGGAAAATCAGGAAGTTCAACTATCGATGCCGAACATATCGCGCGGCAGTTGATCGCTTTGATCGATGGTTTATGGCTGGAATACTGTTTACACTCCGAGGGATTCTCGTTGGCTGCCGCGAAAGCTGATTGTTACCAGTTCCTGCAAAGCCAGGGGGTAATCATCGAAGCCGATAATCAATCTTACCTGGATACCTGACTTGGTTCGTCGACCTGCTACCTTTCGCGCCGCACTAGCTTCTTCATGGGCAATTCTGCTCGGGTTTGGCATCTTGATGCTGGGCGACGGTTTGCAGGGTACTCTGCTTGCGGTACGGGCCGACCTCGAAGGATTCTCTGCGACTCTGACCGGTCTGGTTATGTCGACTTTTTATATCGGGTTTTTAATCGGCTCGATCATGACGCCACGAATTACGATCAAAGTAGGACATATCCGGGTGTTTGCCGCCTACGCTGCAATATCTTCGACAGCTATTCTTATCCAGTCACTGGCTGTTACCGTCCCGCTCTGGATTGTGATGCGATTGATTAGTGGCTTCTGTTTCGCCGGGTTG
>CAXMSP010000125.1:0-4405 GCA_964196225.1 uncultured Gammaproteobacteria bacterium
CTGGTACGTGCAGCGGTAGAAAAATTACGTGATCTATCACCACTTTGGGATATGTATAAAGACGGTATAGATTTGAATTCTGTTGAATGGGTGGCGCATTAGGCGCTGCATATAGAGGTGTAACATGGCTTATAGTGAAAAAGTACTCGATCATTACGAAAACCCGCGCAACGTTGGCGTGCTCGAAGATGACGACTCGGTCGGAACCGGCATGGTGGGAGCTCCTGCCTGTGGTGACGTAATGAAGTTACAGATCAAGGTGAGCGACGCAGGCATCATCGAAGATGCCAAGTTCAAAACCTATGGTTGTGGCTCGGCGATCGCGTCAAGTTCACTGGTAACCGAATGGGTGAAGGGTAAGAGCCTGGATGAGGCCGCGGAAATCAAGAATACCCATATTGCCGAGGAACTAGCCCTGCCACCAGTTAAGATTCATTGTTCGGTACTGGCTGAAGATGCGATTTCTGCCGCGATCGACAATTACCGCTCTAAGAAGCAATAACCAGCTTCATGTTTACGAAATAGCCCGCGCCTGCGGGCTTTTTTTATCCCCCATTGTGAAGATGCCACGATCGACGCAGTCAGCTTATAATCTGAACTCAGGGTTATACAGTCGATGAATTTTCTACCAGTTTTTTACAATATCTCGGACAAAAACTGCCTGGTTGTTGGTGGTGGTGCGATTGCCGCGCGCAAGGCAGAGCTGCTGTTAAAGGCTAAGGGCAGGGTGCGGGTAGTCACCATCGAGGCAGGCGATCGGCTGCGCGAATTGGCGACAACGCAAACACTGGAGATTGAACAGCGAGCATTTACCGAGGCCGATCTTCAGGGCGTGATCTGTGTTATTGCCGCGACCGACAATGAAACGGTTAATCGTGAAATATCCCGGCTTGCCCAGGCCCGTAACATCCCTGTAAACGTTGTCGATAATCCCGACCTTTGCAGTTTTATCATGCCGTCGATGATCGACCGCGATCCGGTCCAGATCGCGATCTCCACGGGCGGGGTATCACCGGTGCTGGCGCGCATGTTACGTTCCAAACTCGAGAGTTGTATTCCTGGAGCCTATGGTGAGCTTGCAAGGTTAGCCGAGGAATACCGGGACGAAGTGAAAGCGAGTTTACCCGATGTCGATTCACGCCGACGTTTCTGGGAATCGATTCTGGAAGGGCAGGTTGCCGAACTGATATTTTCCGGCAGAAGTGAAGACGCCCATGATATGTTGCGCGAGCAGTTGCAGGAATTTAATGTCGACACGGTCAAGGGCGAGGTTTACCTGGTGGGCGCCGGTCCTGGTGATCCGGACCTGATTACTTTCAAGGCATTGCGCTTGATGCAAAAAGCCGATGTCGTGGTTTATGATCGCCTGGTATCGCCCCCGATCCTGGACATGGTGCGTCGTGACGCGGAGAAAATTTACGCCGGTAAGGCAAGTTCTAATCACGCGATTCCCCAGGAAAACATAAACCAGCTGCTGGTGCGCCTGGCAAAAGAAGGTAAGCGCGTGTTGCGCTTAAAGGGTGGCGATCCATTCATTTTTGGCCGTGGTGGCGAAGAGCTCGCCGAACTGATCGATGAAAATATCGAGTTCCAGGTGGTACCCGGCATCACCGCCGCGTCAGGCTGCGCCAGCTATGCCGGTATTCCGTTAACTCACCGTGATCACTCACAGGCCTGCATATTCGTGACCGGTCATCGTCGCGAGGGCGGTGAAGACCTTAACTGGGAAATGCTGAGCCACGCCAACCAGACCGTTGTGTTTTACATGGGACTTGAGAACGTTGAACGCATCTGCAGCTCGATGAAGGCACACGGGCGTGCTGCCACCACCCCTGCAGCCCTGGTGGAAAAGGGCACGACTACCGAACAACGGGTGTTCGTCGGTGATCTCGACAGCCTGCCGGGCATCATTGCAGAAAACGAGGTGCGTGCGCCGACTCTTATCCTGGTAGGGGAAGTGGTTGCGTTGCACAAGCGGTTGGGCTGGTACAAGCCGGGCAAGGAAATCAAACGACCCTTGCCGGGATTATAAAGGCTCGATACGGGAGGATTCCCGAAACGTAGACCAGTCAACAACGGATAAATTGAATCAGTTCAGAGGCTGTTTCAGCCCGATATAGCTAATGTTTTCTTGCAAGATCAGGGAATAATCCAAATCCGTCCAGGTTCAAGCCATCCGAAGTCACACTATCGATCAAAAAGCCAGAATATTGACGGTTATGACCTAGACTTAGAGTTGGTGTGTAACTGCAATTGATGGAACATTATGCGTGTATTACCCGTGTCACTGGGTCTGATTCTCTTTATCGTCAGTACTATCTTCCCAGGTCAGGCAGACGAACTGCAATTCTTTCGAATTGGTACCGGCGGTATCGCCGGGACTTACTACCCGATTGGCGGAATGATTGCCGGTGCGGTCAGCAATCCGCCCGGTTCGCGTCCCTGCGACCAGGGTGGGAGCTGCGGCCCAGCCGGTCTCGTGGTCATCGCCCAGTCGGCAAATGGGTCGGTGTCGAATGTCAGGGGTATGGAGATAGGTAGCCTCGAATCTGGATTCGTGCAATCGGATATCGCCTACTGGGCTTATACCGGAACCGGAACTTTTAAAGGCGAAAGGCCGTTTCGACAGCTTCGTGCCATTGCTAATTTATACCCCGAGAGTATTCATATAGTGACACGCAAGGATGCGGGCATTCGCGTAGTTCGTGACCTGATCGGCAAACGCGTTTCGCTCGATGAGCCCGGTTCGGGCACTTTGATCGATGCGGAGCTTGTTTTGAGCGTCTACGGCATCTCCAAGACCGACATTCAAGTCGAATATACCAAGCCTGACCTGGCTGCCAGGAGAATCAAGGATAACAAGCTGGACGCCTTTTTTATTGTGGCAGGTTATCCGTCTCGTGCCGTGGCAGAACTGGCAGAAGATACCGGTATAAACTTAATCCCTATAAATGGTCCCGAAGCGGATCAGCTGGTCTCCCAGCATCGATTTTTCTCTCGAGCTGACATCCCGGGTGGGGTATATTCAGGTGTTTCACGGGTCGAGACGGTGAGTGTAGGCGCGCAATGGCTGGTCGCCTCGACAATGGAAGAAGAAATGATTTACCAGATAACCAAAACATTGTGGAATCAGAATTCGCGGAAATTGCTGGATAGTGGTCATGCCAAAGGCAGGTACATTACCCTTGAGTCGGCAATGGATGGTATCGCGGTGCCGCTGCACCCCGGGGCCAGGCGGTTTTACGAAGAAATCGGCATGTCGACGGAATAAATCAGTTTTGCCCAGGGACACCATAATAATTGTGCTGCCAGGTGTTGGTTAATGAGAATTTTAATCAATAAACTGTTAATGCGTCCGGCGATACCCTTCGCGCTGGTATTGCTGCTTTTGGTCGGTACCTCCAGTGTCATTTTCTACGTCGAAAGAACGCTTTCGAAAATAGAGGAGGCCCTGCCGATAACCCTGTCAAAGCAGGAACGCGATATCCGTGTACTCGTCAGCGATATGGGCACACTGTTGCAGGGTATTGGCATTGCGCGCACCAACCAGGCACCCGGAAACTTCAGCATCGTGCTCAGGCAGATCGACGAGATGCAACAGCATCTCGAGGTAATCAGGGAGAGTTATCAATTTAACGACGTACTGGGGGCGTCAGCGATCCATGCCAAGCTTAATCCTGCCATCTTCGATATCAATATCTGGCTGACCGAAGGTCTTTATAATTTTGAGCCGACTTCTGCTCAAACCTTGATAATTGCCGAGATGCGAGCGAAGGAAGCGCATAAGGAAGCAGAGATATTGCTGTTACAGGTGGGTAAAACAGCAATTGATGTACTGACCGCACAGGCAGACAGGATAGACGCCTTTCGTAATATCATGATTCTAACCCTCGCAGTCCTGACGATAATGACTGTGGGGTTGGTAATGCTGGGATTCCGGTTGCAAAAGAGCGTGCTGGCCTTGAAAGACAGCGAGGAACAGATTCGCTATCGGGCTAATTATGATTCCTTAACCGATTTACCCAACCGCCTGAATTTTATCGAGCACCTGAGCGAAGCGGTATCCCGCAGCCGCCGCAACCCGGGTCATACCGCGTTAATGTTTATCGATCTCGATCGCTTCAAAACAATTAACGACACGCTCGGTCACGATTTCGGTGACGAACTGATCAAGCAGGTCGCAATCAGAATTAGTGAGGTGATTCGTGAAACCGATGTGGTGTCGCGACTCGGAGGGGATGAATTTACCGTGTTGCTGCCCGACATGACGGATGAGATTCATGCTTCTATTATTGCGAAAAATATCCTTGTGAGTTTGGCGGAGCCCTTCGTGTTGTATGGCCATGAAGTTTACTCCAGCGCCAGTATCGGCATAACGATATCTCCGGATGACGGTGAGGATGCA
>CAXMSP010000126.1:0-5518 GCA_964196225.1 uncultured Gammaproteobacteria bacterium
GATGCAGACACCGTCGCAGATATTGTAAAAGAGGCTTTGCGAGCAAATACCTGACAAAAACATCAAGTCGTTCGCTTTGCTCACTGGATGCTCCACACCCCTTATTGGCACAATGTAAGTAAAATGGAGGATCAATGCCGACAGCAACATTAAAAATATTCTTAGCATTCGGTGACCCAAAAAGACTTAGGACGGCTGAACTTTCTAATTGGACGGGTAAAGCTGTCGCGGGTCCAAGAAGCGAATTCGATAAAGTTCTGGCCCGGGAAGAGTCTTTGAGTCCCGGTGTTTATTTTCTCACTGGGATTGATCCACAAAGTAATAAACACGCTATATACATTGGTGAGGCTGAATGTATTAGAGATAGAATAAAAAACCACCTTGGCAAGGATTTCTGGAATCACGTTACATATTTTATTACCAAAGATGAAAACCTAACAAAAGCACACATTAGATATATTGAGGGTCGCTTAATCGAAATTGCAAAATTAGCAGCTCGCTCTGTGGTAGTGAATAACCAGGGTAGTGGTTCGAAACTGCCTGAATCAGACAGAGAGGACATGGAAGTATTTTTAGAAAAAATGCAACAAGTACTACCAGTGCTCGGTATCGAAGCATTTGTCTCGGCGGTCTCTAAAGAGCAGCGCGATACTCAACGAGAACTTTTAACTTGCAGGATCAAGGATATTTCTGCATCTGGGTATCTTACGCCAAACGGTATAGTCGTGCTTTCTGGCTCACAGGCAGTTTTGCAAGAAAGAGGTTCTGCAAAAAATTATCCTGGGGTTCTATCCCAACGTAATAGGCTAATCGAAGATAAAGAATTAATAGAACAAGATGAAAAACTTATTTTTACAAATGACATCGAATTTTCCAGCCCAAGCGCAGCGGCGGCTGTGATACATGCCGGTAGCGCAAATGGCCTAATGGCATGGAAAGACAAACAGGGCAAAACTCTCAAAGATCTTGAAAAAGAAACAGAATGAAACAGGTCTACATGATCACGTACCCAACAGGAAAGATTTATATAGGGAAAGATAGTTTCGGTAGCCATCGCTACTTTGGCAGCCCAGATATAGATATTGTCAATTCTGATTTCGCAAATTTGCCTGACGAAGTAAGAAAAGATTATATAGTCAGGAAACAAATCCTCTGGGAATCAGAAGACTGCCCTGAAACTGAGCTTTCCCGAAAAGAAGTAGAATTTATTCGTGAATATCAATCAAACGATCCAGCAATTGGTTACAATCGATGGCCAAAATTCAACGAAAGTACATAATCAAAGTAAATTAAGCGTGACGCATTCTTCGGGCGCAGCCTAAATTTAGATCGATAATGAATGTCTCATTTGGGCACGAAGTCGCCTATCACTATCCAAGCTCACAGTCGGCGGCTCTCAGAGCCTAAGCAGCCATTCAGGCGACAGCAAATCTTGCAACATTGGTAAGATCAGATGCTGACTTTTACCAATTAGGCAATTTGCCAGACCTTACACGATTATCGGTACGACGTTAGAGCCCTTACAAACCGTGGGCTCTGGAATAGGGTGATTTACGCTAGAAAAAGTCTGTCTAAGGATTCCACCTTAGACCAGGAAATAATTTAGTAAGACTAGATAAATATCAAGCCAGAATTCATCTAACTGATTGATTTGAAAGGGGTGGTGGGCCCGGGAGGACTTGAACCTCCGACCAATGGATTATGAGTCCACTGCTCTAACCAGCTGAGCTACAGGCCCCCTTAGACTAACTTTTCCTACCGTACTACTTGTACCTGTAAATTATGAGTCCACTGCTCTAACCAACAGAGCTACAGGCCCCCTGACTTGTCTTTTTTCCGCTGCGCGGCGTTGCGCTCATTGTCGCCGCGGTCACATAGCATCAAGCTATGCTCCCTTGCTCCTCTTCGCGCGCCTTGCTCAGCGAAAAAAATCCTGCGTCAGGTTTCTACGCAGGATGGGTATTCGTCATTCCGGCCTCCGAGCCGGAATCCAGTTTAACCACGCGAATTATATTCAATATAGCGCTGTGCGCTATAGCAAACTTTACCAAATCATTGAAATGGATCCCGGATAGCCGCTTCGCGGCTTCCGGGATGACAGGGGTTAGTCGGCGTCTATGAAGCTGCGTAGTTGTTCGGAGCGGCTGGGGTGGCGCAGTTTGCGCAGGGCCTTGGCTTCGATTTGGCGTATGCGTTCACGGGTGACGTCGAACTGCTTGCCGACTTCTTCGAGCGTGTGGTCGGTATTCATATCGATACCGAAGCGCATGCGCAGTACCTTGGCTTCGCGCGGGGTCAGGCTCGACAGGATTTCTCGGGTCGATTCCGAGAGTCCGGCGTTGGTTGCGGTGTCAGCCGGCAGCAGTACGTTGGTATCCTCGATGAAATCACCGAGGTTCGAATCTTCATCGTCGCCGATCGGGGTTGCCATCGAAATCGGTTCTTTCGAAATCTTCAATACCTTGCGCACCTTGTCTTCGGGCAGGTCCATACGTTCGGCCAGTTCTTCCGGTTGTGGATCACGTCCGAGTTCCTGCAACATCTGGCGCGAAATGCGGTTCAGCTTGTTGATGGTTTCGATCATATGCACCGGAATACGGATGGTGCGCGCCTGGTCTGCGATCGAACGCGTGATCGCCTGGCGAATCCACCAGGTGGCGTAGGTCGAAAACTTATAGCCGCGGCGATATTCGAATTTGTCGACCGCCTTCATCAGGCCGATGTTGCCTTCCTGGATCAGGTCGAGGAATTGCAATCCGCGATTGGTGTATTTCTTCGCAATCGAAATTACCAGGCGCAGGTTGGCTTCGATCATTTCCTTCTTCGCGCGGCGTGCCTTGGCTTCGCCAATCGACATCTTGCGATTAATTTCCTTGATTTCGTGAATCGACAGGTTGGACGTCTTTTCGAGGTTTTTCAGGCGTTTTTGGTAGCGCAGGATTTCCTCTTTACAGCTCTCCAGTGTCCTGGCGTATTTTTCACCGGACTTCAGGTGGCTATCGATCCAGTTTAGATTAGTCTCGTTCGCCTTGAAGGTTTCGATGAAAGTCCTGCGCGGCATATTTGCCTGCTTCACGCAGATGTCAAGAATGGTACGTTCATTGGTGCGAATGCGGTTAATAACGTCTTTCAGGTTCAAACTGAGCTTGTCGATAAACAGCGGCAGCAGTTTGATCTCCATCAAATCGTTAACAGCGCGATTAATATTGCGCTCGTAACCCTTGACGTCACCCTTGGCAACACAGTTCATGGCCCGGTTGAATGCGCGTTCGATCGTGGTAAAGCGTTTTGCAGCCTCTTCCGGATCCGGACCGGTATCTTCGACGGCATCATCATCATCATCGTCGCTGACCTGGGCTGCCGCCGGCAGTGGAATCGAATTGGGGTCTTCCGTCAGATCGACAAAGCCGACCATTAGATCGCTCAGCTTGGCTTCGTCTTCGCGTATTTCGTTATAACGATCGAAAATCATGCGCATGGTATCGGGATAGCGCGCCAGTGAACTTATCGCCTGGTTCAGACCGTTTTCGATGCGACGAGCGATCTTGATTTCACCCTCACGGGTTAACAGCTCGACCGTACCCATTTCACGCATATACATGCGTACCGGGTCCGTGGTACGACCAAATTCACTATCAAGCGAGGCTAATGCCGCCGCCGCTTCTTCGGCAGCGTCTTCATCGGGTTCGGTTTCGGTGTCGCTGAGTATCTCGGGGGATTCCGTAGGCGCTGACTCATGGACCTTGATGCCCATGTCGTTGATCATACGGATGATGTCTTCTATCTGCTCCGGTTCGACGATGCCTTCAGGCAAATGATCGTTTACTTCGGTGTAGGTCAGAAAGCCCTGTTCTTTTCCTTTGGCAATAAGTTCCTTAAGCCGGGATTGCTGATCTTGATCCATATTGCCTCGAAATTGGTAAAAGTTGCGGTGAACACCCCAGTATATAAGACTTTTTTTGGATTTTCCAAGTTAAGGTGTGTCTAAAGACTGATTAGTGAACAATTTTTTGTGTTCCAGCTTCTCCGCGTCAGAAAGCGCCTCACCGGACTGTAATTTTGTTATCAGTTGCTTTTGGCGATGGTCAATATACTGTTTTCGCAGGCTTTGTAAACAGTCGGCAAACATTCGCTCGAGGCTTTCGTCATCCTCAACCGGGGGTTCCATCACCGCAAGCTTGTATAGATGGGACTCATGGTCGTCGCCTTTAAAGCGATCGAGCAGGTTCTGGGTGCTGATTTCGGGCTCATCGTGGATGCGATCAAGGATTTTAAGCAATAGATCAACCCCGGGTATGCCGCTCTCGGCAAGTTCGTCATGAGTACCGGTCGACTGCGCCAGCGCGGGTTTCTTCAGCAACAGGTTGATTGCAAGACGGGTAGGGGTCCAGTGCGGTTCGGGCATTCGGTTGGCGGTCGCTGCAACCGGCTTCTCCTCTCCCAGCAGGCGCAACATACGAGTATCGATTTGTTGTCCTGTACGTTGCTCAACCTCGGCTAGAATCTGATCTTTCAGGCTTTGTAACGGTATTTGCATAAAGTACGGACGCAGGCGGTCGAGGAACTGTGCCCGGCCTTCCAGCGTTTTGATGTTGCATTCTTTCAGCAAGGTCTCAAACAGGTATTCAGTCAGGGTGGAAGCCTGGTCGACCTGCTGGTCAAACGCCTCGCTCCCGAACTCGCTAATGTAGCTATCCGGATCCTCACCTTCAGGCAGAAACAGGAACCTCGCGAGTCGACCTTCCTTGAGTGAAGCCAGGCATTGTTCGAGTGAGCGCCAGGCTGCTTTTTTGCCGGCGGAGTCACCGTCGAAACAGAACACGAGATTTTTGCAGACTCGAAACAGGGACTCTATTTGCCGATTATTGATCGCGGTTCCAAGTGTCGCGACCGCGGTCTTAACGCCGTGTTCGGCGAGCGCGACAACGTCCATGTAGCCCTCGGTAACGTAGATACGGTCGATGTTGGTGACTGCTTTTTTCAATTCATAGAGCCCGTATATTTCATCGCTTTTGTGGAACAGCGGCGATTCGGGGGAGTTTAGATATTTGGGGTTATCCTCGGGATTGATTACGCGCCCCCCGAAGGCGATGGTGCGACCGCGCCGGTCGCGGATTGGAAACATCAGCCGATGGCGAAATCGATCGTAGGCGTTACCGGTCTCTTTCTTCACCAGCATGCCGGTTTCGACGAGCTGCTTTTCGTCACCGCTCAGGTTATTCCAGCCTGGCGGTGCATAGCCGATGGCAAATGTCTTGGCGGTCTGGCCGCTGATACCCCGATCTTTCAGGTAATCGATCGCTTCCGGGGTTTGCTTCAGTTGAGCCTCGTAGTATTGCGAGCTTTGCTCCATCGACTGGTACATTGATTCGAGTCCCTGGGCGGGTTTCGCGGGTGCCGTGCCCTGTTCATAGGGAACCTCGATACCGAGCGAATGGGCGAGCGATTCGATTGCCTCGACAAACTCCATGTGGTCATAGTCCATCAGGAAGCCGACCGCGTTACCCGATTTCTGGCA
>CAXMSP010000127.1:0-4895 GCA_964196225.1 uncultured Gammaproteobacteria bacterium
GGGAATCGAAAAATGTGTGCGTCAATGCCCGGCCCAGTACCAGTGGAGCTATAAACTCTTCGCCATCCGCCCAGATGGCGAAGCACCACTGTATTGACGAAAACTCAAACCCGCCAGAATATCGGTGTGAAAAGCTTCAAAAACCACAACCAACCTCCGAACCGTAGATTGTAGGTGAGTGAAACGAAGCCCAACGCTGAATTCTTTCACAGTCTCCTTCGTGGCAATAATTTTCTCTGCTTAATGCGTCGTAGGACAGGGTGACCTCCTTGTCTCCAATCGTTATTGGCCGAATGAATTATACGCTTGCCGGAATAATCGGAGTCCGTCGCTCAACATCGCCATTCTGCGCCCTGTCCCGCAGGTAATGATCCATCAGAACCAGTGCCAGCATGGCTTCGGCAATTGGCGTGGCGCGAATTCCGACACAGGGATCGTGGCGACCTTTGGTCCTTATATCGACTGGTTGACCGTCCAGGTCGACTGTTTTACCCGGCAAATGAATACTCGATGTCGGTTTTAGCGCGATATTGACGAGGATATCCTGACCTGAGGTAATGCCACCGAGCGTGCCGCCCGCATTGTTGGAAAGAAATCCCTCGGAGGTGATTTCATCGCGGTGTGCTGTACCCTTTTGCTCGATACTATCGAAACCGGCACCTATCTCGACACCCTTGACCGCATTGATGCTCATCATCGCATGCGCGATATCGGCATCGATGCGATCGAATATAGGTTCACCGAGACCCGGTGGTACGCCGGTTGCCATCACGGATATCCGCGCGCCAATAGACTCCCCTTCCTTGCGTAGCGCATCCATGTATTTTTCCATCGACAGCACCATCGATGCGTCGGGGCAGAAAAAGGGATTGTTGTTGACTTCCTGCCAGTCGAAATTTTCCGGTTTCAACGGTCCCAGTTGTGACAGATAACCGCGAATCCGGATGCCGCAGCGCTCGGCCAGGTATTTCTTCGCGATACCACCGGCCGCGACGCGCATCGCGGTCTCGCGGGCCGAGGATCGACCACCACCGCGATAGTCCCGAAACCCGTACTTTTGCGTATAGGTATAGTCCGCGTGCCCGGGTCGAAACTGGTTCTTGATATTGCTATAGTCTTTCGAGCGTTGGTCCTTGTTGAAGATCAGCAAGCCAATCGGTGTGCCGGTGGTTTTGCCTTCGAAGGTGCCCGATAGTATTTGCACTGCATCGTCCTCGCGCCGTTGCGTGGTATGGCGCGAGGTTCCGGGTTTACGGCGATCCAGATCATCCTGCAAATCGGCTTCGCATAATTCCAGCCCCGGCGGGCAGCCGTCGACAATACAGCCGATTGCGGCACCGTGACTTTCGCCAAACGATGTAACTACAAATAATTTCCCAAAACTATTTCCCGACATAGATGCCTGACCCTTAATTTGAAATTTGACTAAACGACTACACTTAATCCTGTATGCAGCATTCTACTAAAAAACTCGGCATGATGTTCACCCTCAGCGGCTGGGTAATCGGATTTCTGGTACTAGCACTGATTTTCTCGAATATTCTTGAAAATCAAAACAATCCCAACCGGTCGGTTGCAACTTCTCAATCCAGTCAATTTCAGCAAATAGTACTGCAACGCAACCGCTACGGACACTATGTGTTTGATGGCGAAATCAACGGAAAGTCGGTTACGTTTCTGGTAGATACGGGCGCAACTACGACCAGTATACCGGCAAATCTACAAAAGTATTTGCAACTCAAGGTCGGCCCCGCGTTCAATGTTTCCACCGCCAATGGAGTCGCCACCGCTTATGAAACCAGGCTGGACGAACTCAAATTGGGTGAAATCCGCTTAACCGATATTGAAGCCAGCTTAAACCCCGGACTGCCCAACGACGCTATTCTGCTCGGAATGAATGTGTTAAAAAACATGGAACTGGTGCAACGCGGTGATTCACTGATTATCAGGCAGTATGACTAGCCCGAATATTGCATGAAGGTGATGAGCGAAAGAAAACTTATATTTGTAATTGCCACTGCAGGATTATTAAAACAATTGATTAGCGACGAGCTGGTAACCACAATCGAATGCTAATAAACTTAGCGGACTCTAAAAATAACACCCCAATGCCAACCAGCGCCGGAGTTCGACCGCATGACTAATCTTGACCTGAAACTGAAAGACCTGGATAAATACGATGACTTCATCCGTCGGCATATTGGCCCAGGCGCAGTTGACGAACCGGCAATGCTCACCGAACTCGGCATGAAGAGCCTGGATGAACTGATCGACAAGGTCGTGCCGACATCAATAAGACGAAAAAAAGCGCTGGCGGTAAAAACCAGCCGGTCCGAGCGCCAGGTTCTCGACAAACTGTATCAGGTTTCAACTCGCAACCTGCTGTACAAGTCGTTCATTGGTATGGGCTACTACAATACGCAGACCCCAACCGTAATCGAGCGCAACCTGCTGAGAAACCCGGCATGGTATACCGCATACACGCCTTATCAAGCTGAGATTTCGCAAGGTCGACTCGAGGCCCTGTTAAACTTTCAAACCATGATCAGCGATTTAACTGGCATGGAAATCGCTAATGCATCAATGCTCGACGAGGCGACCTCGGCTGCCGAGGCCATGACGTTGTGCCAACGCATGTCAAAAAGCAAAGCTAAGGTATTCTTTGTTGCCGACTCCTGCCATCCGCAAACTATCGCCGTGGTGGCTAATCGAGCTTTGCATATTGGTATCGAAATAGTCGTCGGCGACCCGTTCAAGGACCTCGATGAACTGGACCTGTTCGGCGTGTTGTTGCAGTACCCCTGCTCAACCGGTGAAATTTTAGATTACCACGAACTGGTACAGCAGGTGCATGAACGCAAGGCTCTGGTCGCGGTCGCAGCCGATTTACTCAGCCTTACCCTGCTCAAGCCACCGGGAGAATTTGACGCAGATGTCGTGGTCGGCACTTCGCAGCGCTTTGGCATACCGCTGGGTTATGGTGGGCCTCACGCAGCTTACATGGCTACACGCGAAGCGTTTAAACGCTCGATGCCGGGGCGCCTGATTGGTGTATCGATCGACAGCCGCGGTAAGCCTGCATTGCGCCTTGCCCTGGCAACTCGCGAGCAGCACATTCGCCGTGAAAAGGCGACCAGTAATATCTGTACCGCACAGGCGCTGCTGGCGATCATGGCGAGCATGTACGCGGTCTATCACGGCCCCGATGAAATTCGCCGAATCGCACAACGTATTCACCGGCTCACGGTAATACTCGCTAATGGACTACGCGAACTAGGACATACCGTACCGACCGAACATTTTTTTGACACCATCACCGTAACCACCGGCAACGCTACCGAATTCGTCATGGCCGCGGCGCGATCTGAAAAAATCAACCTGCGCCACGTAGACATGAACACAATCGGCATCTCACTCGACGAAAAGGCGACGCCAGGTGATATCGAAAAACTTTTCAATATTTTTACCCATGACCGGGGCGATGAGGTGTCGCTTGATGCGATCGACGCCAAAGCCAAAAGCTCACTGCCGGAAGCACTGGTGCGCACCAGTGAGTACCTGACTCACCCGGTATTCAACAAACACCACTCTGAAACCAACCTGATGCGTTACATGCGCAAGCTCGCCGACAAGGATCTTGCGCTCGACCGCAGCATGATTCCGCTCGGCTCCTGTACCATGAAACTAAACGCAGCGACACAGTTAGTACCTGTCACCTGGCCTGGATATGGCCGTATCCACCCGTTTGTGCCGCTTGACCAGGCGCAGGGTTATCAACAGTTATTCATCGAACTTGAGCAAATGCTATGCGCCTGTACCGGTTACGACGCGGTCTCGTTGCAACCCAACTCGGGGGCACAGGGCGAGTATGCCGGTCTGTTAGCAATCAAGGGTTACCATCAAAGCCGCGATGAAGGCCATCGCAATATTTGCCTGATTCCGGCTTCTGCGCACGGCACCAACCCAGCCTCGGCGCATATGGCTGGCATGAAAGTGGTAGTGGTGGGGATCGCCAAATCTGGCAATATAAATATGGATGACCTGAAAGCAAAGGCCGAAAAACACAGCAATGAACTGGCTGCGATCATGATTACATATCCATCCACGCACGGTGTTTTCGAAGATGACGTTACCGATGTCTGCGAGCTGATCCATTCACACGGAGGGCAGGTCTATATCGACGGTGCAAACATGAATGCGATGGTCGGTGTCTGCGCACCGGGTAAATTCGGTGGAGACGTATCGCATTTAAACCTGCACAAGACCTTTAGCATTCCCCACGGTGGTGGCGGTCCTGGGGTTGGCCCAATTGGAGTGCGGGAACACCTGAAGCCTTTCCTGCCATCAACTAGTATGAATAACCACCAGAGTTCGACCGGGCCGGTTTCGGCGACTCCGTTTGGCAGCGCCAGTATTTTACCAATTAGCTGGGCCTACATCACTTTGCTGGGGCGGGAGGGATTACCAAAAGCCACCGCGATTGCGATTCTCAACGCAAATTACATCGCCAGTCGATTGAACGAACATTTCCCTATTCTTTATACCGGCCCCAATGGCCTCGTTGCACACGAATGTATTATCGATACCCGCATCGTTAAACAGACTGCTGGAATTACCGTCGACGATATAGCAAAACGTCTGATCGACTATTCATTCCACGCCCCGACCATGTCGTTCCCGGTACCTGGTACCCTGATGATCGAGCCGACCGAAAGCGAATCAAAGGAGGAAATCGACCGATTTTGCGATGCGATGATTTCGATACGCAAAGAGATCAAGGCGATCGAAGACGGTGAAATGGACGCGGAAGATAACCCACTCAAAAACGCACCACATACCATAGATATGATTTGCGCCGATGAATGGAACCATGCCTATAGCCGCGAACAGGCTGC
>CAXMSP010000128.1:0-50654 GCA_964196225.1 uncultured Gammaproteobacteria bacterium
TAAATAACTCTCGCCTGTACCAGCTGGTAGAGTGGCTGGATGTGGATTTCGAGAAAACACCCGACGACTTCACGACCTCGGTCGATCCAGCCTTCATTGAAACGCTCCATACTGCCATAAGATCAAGATATGGTGACCAGACGGGAGTCCGAGCCAACCATCTCAGGCGTATCGCTGAAATATTATCAAGTCGGGATAGCGGGTCAATGCAGTCTCATGTTCAGATTGTGCAAAAAAATGCCTGCAAATAACTTATACGAAGGTGAGTGTCTCAGTTGGGTCGATAACAGCCGCTGAAATATCAAATTTGAGCGTCTGCTTTTGGAGAGTTTCTCAATAACCCGAGAATTGGGTTGTACGTCGATATTATCGATTAGTGAGTCTTAAGATCCTCCGCTCACGCTGGGATAGCGGTCCAAGATGGGTGGCAGCTAGTTGTCTTTCGAAAGGGGCTCGTTGAGTTCGATGACGTACCCGTTCGGGTCTTTGATGAAGGCGATGATGCGCGTGCCCGCGTTCATCGGGCCGGGCTCGCGCACGAACTCGACACCCTCAGACTTGAGGTAATCCGCGGTTGCATAAACATCGGAAACCTTGAGTGCGAAGTGTCCCCATGCATTGCCGAAATCATAGGGCTCTTGCTGATCCCAGTTGTAGGTCATTTCGATAGTCGTGCCCTCGTCTTCCCCCTGGTAACCGACGAAGGTGTTGGTAAAACGTCCGTCCGGGTATTCGTTCTGACGCAATATTTTCATGCCCAGGATGCGGGTGTAGAAATCCAGTGTTTTATCCTGGTCGAATACTCGGATCATGGTGTGATCGAGTCGGAAATCGGGTTTACTCATTTTATCCTCGGTTATCTAAGTTGCGGACGAATTGCGTCGGCAATCAGCTCCTGAAATTTTCGGACGCTGTTTTCCCAGCACGGCGACAACCAGCCGCCCTCCGCCGCGAGTGGCGAATGTCGCCCCTGTTGCAGTCGAACGCACATCTCATGGTCTTCGAGGTGCACTTTATGCCACAAATCGTGCATCTCTTTAATCTGGGCGTCACTATAGTGCGCGTCCCTGTGTGTGTAAATGACCCGGTATTGACGAGTGCGTCCAGGCGAAATCGGCTCGTTCAGGTAAACACCCATCTGGTCTGGCTGGTAGGTTCCCATGATGAAATTCGGAAACAGCGTCAGGTAGTGTGAAGTCACGCCAAGTTTTCCGGCTTTGGCACTGGCCTCCTGCTCAGGATCCAGTTCGACGGCGCTGCCGACGCAATGCTCATCGATCACGGTTCGGTGATCTTCGAGTGGCTGTTCTGTGGTTTTATTGTGCACGAACTGGACATGGTAGGGTTCGATGAAGTTCTCCATCAGCAATTTCCAGTTGCAGGGCACTTCGCCGAAATCAAGCATCGCTACTGGCAGGTACTCGGTCACATCGACCGTCCCCAACTGGCGCTTCAGCGGTGCTAGAAAATCATTGAATGCGCACGGCTGTTCGGACAAATTGACGAAGATCCAGTCATGCCAGACTTCGCAATGCACCGGGAGCAAGCCGTTGTCGGCGAACGAGAAACCTTCCGGCAGTTCTCGCATCGCACCACCGAAGTAAGGTGCGTTCTTTAGCGCGCCGCATAGGTCGTAGCTCCAGCTATGATAGGGGCAACGGATCAGCTTGCCGCAGTTACCCTCGGCATCGATCAGCTTCAGGTTGCGATGACGGCAGATATTGTGGAACGCGGCGATTTCACCCTGCTGATCGCGTATCATGAACAACGGAAAACCGGCGACCTCGATAGGCTTGACATCACCTCCACGCGCGAGCTTGTGGGCATAACCCACGAACACCCAGTTATCGCTGAACAGGGTGTCTCGCTCGACTTGCATAAAGTCGTCGCCGATATAGGCCTCCGCCGGTAATCCGTGCGACACGGTACCCGGCGTATCAAAGTCATCGAATAGTGACTGGTCGACCATCGATTTACTCCACAAGAGCGCGCTAAACTAGCACAAAAATTCAAGCTTTCGAAGCAATAAAAGTGATTGTTTTACGTTTTCAGCAACTAATTTTGCAATTAACTGCGTTATCCACAATAATGACGCGGTCAAATTTACGATAACTACAATATGTCATCCGAAACAGCAGTGCCCATGGAGACGCCCAAAACTCGAGGCATCGCCTCGACCGAGGACGATCTCAATCGCTCCATCATCAAGATGCTGCAGGATGACGGGCGCCTGCCCTACAAGGATATCGCCAGGGCGCTCAAAGTTTCGGAAGGCACAATCCGCAATCGCGTACAGTCGATGAAACAAAGCGGCGCGCTCAAGATCGTCGCGCTCGCCGACCCGATGGCGATCCGCTACAAGGCCGACGCCATGATCGGGATCAAGGTTGCAAGCCCGGCAACACCACGCACCGTTGCCCACCGTCTTAGCGAGCTCGGCGAGGTCGTTTACGTGCTCTGGGTTTCCGGGCGCTACGATCTGCTGATCGAGGTTGTCTGTGAGACGCGCAGCGCGTTCCAGTCCTTTCTCGAAGAACACTGTTTCGGCCACGATGATATCGATCAAATTGAGGTCATGAGTGGCATCGAGATGTTTAAAAATCAGTTCCTGCTCAAGCGGCAGGCGCAATGACGAATACCTGAGGAGCAAAGATAATGAGTAGCCACTATTACGAAAATTTTGCCGACGCACTACCCGATTCCGATCGCCTGGAAATCGAGAAAAAGAAACTCGAGGACGCCGGCGTAAAGTACATCCTGTCCTGCTGGATCGATATGTTCGGGCAACCCAAAACCAAGCCTGTTCCGATCAGCGATTTTGTACCGCTGTGCATGGGCAGGGGTCCCCAGTTTGCGGTCCACTCGATATCATTCGTCCCCGAGCTCGGTCCCGCAGATTCAGACCAGGTGCCGCTACCTGACATCGATACCATTCAGATCTGCCCCTGGGACCCGACCATCGTCTGGGTCTTTGCTGACCTGTGGTGGGAAGATAAACCCTATAACCTGTGTCCGCGCCAGGCATTGAAACGGGCAATGCGTGACGCCGCCGATCAGGGTTACATGATGATGGCCGGCATCGAACCTGAATTCATCGCCATGCAATGGGATGACGATGGCCAGCCGGTCAAGGCATTCGACGATGACCCCATGCAGGGTGAAGGTATTCGTCCGCGGCGCCAGGCGTTCGGTTATGACGTCGAGTACTCGCTCGATTCGATGGGCTTTCTCGGTGAGATGATCGACATCCTCGAGGACATCGGCTGGAACTTGCACGACGTCGTCGCCGAAGGGGCCTATTCACAGTTTGAACTCGACTTTCATTACACTAATGTCCTCGAGATGGCCGATCGCCTGGTATTCCTGCGCATTCTGCTCAAGGAAATCGCCAAGAAACATGGTATGTTTATTACCTTCATGCCAAAACCGACCACCGGTGACTGGCGCTCGGGCGCGCATATGAATGTTTCGATGCAAAAGGTCGACAACCCCGGGGTCAACATCTACGAAGGTGAAGACGGCAACTGGAGCGCCGAGGTCAAGCACGCGCTCGGCGGCATTCTCAAAAACGGTGCAGCGATAACCGCGGTCGCCTGCAGCACGGTCAACTCCTACAACGGCCTGGTCCCCAAGGTAGGTGGTTTCGAAGGCGGCACCTACACCTGGGCGCCGACCCATATGGCCTACGGCTCCAACAACCGCTCGGCCATGCTGCGTTTACCGCAAAGCCGTTTTGCGATTGAAAACCGGGCTGCAGACATGTGCATGAACCCCTATATTTCACTGGGCATGATGCTCGCAGCCCAGATCGAGGGACTGGTCAACAAGCTGGACCCAGGCCCGTCGCTGGACGAGGACCTCTACGTGATGGATGACGCGGAAAAGCAAAAACGCAACCTGACTCCGCTGCCGCGTAACTTGATGGAAGCCAACGAACATTTGAGCAAGAGTGAACTGGCAAAAACCGTCATGGGTGAATCCATGATGCGATCCTTCCTCGGTTACAAGATCGATGAATGGGAACGTTATCACCAGGAAACTACCGACTGGGAAGTCAGAGAGTATCTAAGACTCTACTAAACCATGTCTGACGACCATTCAGTTTTTGACCTCGGTGATTTCGAGCTGCAATCGGGCGTGGTTCTGCCTGGCGCGCGGCTCGCCTATAAAACTTACGGTGAGCTGAACGAAAACCGCGACAACGTTGTGGTACTGCCGACTTTTTACACCGGCAGTCATATGCGTAACGAGGGGTTCTTCGGAACCGGCAGGGCCATCGACCCGGCACGTCATTACGTGGTATCGGTCAACATGTTCGGTAATGGCATCTCGTCATCACCGAGCAATACCCCGGCTCCGTTTAACGCAGCCAGCTTCCCTGATATGACCCTGTACGACAATATTCGGGCACAGTATCGTTTGCTCACCGAGGAACTCGGTGTCACGAGCATCGCGCTCGTCACCGGCTGGTCGATGGCAGGTTGCCAGTCGTTTCAATGGGCTGCGCAGTACCCGGACTTCGTCAACGCGATATTACCGTTTTGCGCGTCCGCGAAAACCTCCGAGCACAATGTCGTTTTCCTGGAAGGCGTCAAGGCGGCACTGCAGGCCGACGCGGTCTATGCCGACGGCCATTACACCAGCCCGCCGCTAAAAGGCCTGAAGGCGTTCGGACGGGTTTACGCCGGCTGGGCTTTCTCGCAAACCTTTTATCGTGAACAGATGTATCGTCTACAGGGCTTCGACAGCGCCGAGGCGTTGTTGCAGGACTGGGAACAGGATCATCTCGGCTGGGACGCCAATGATTTACTGTGCAAGCTCAGGACCTGGCAACAGGGCGACATCAGTGCCAATGCTCTCTATCAAAATGATTTCAAGGCGGCCCTGAATGCGATCAAGGCGGAAACCATCGTTATCGTCTGTGACGATGATTTATATTTCCGTCCCGAGGATAACCAGATTGAAATCGAACATATCATCGGCGGCGAACTGCGCATCTACGAATCTCCCTGGGGGCACTGTGTCGCGTCACCGGGCAATGACCCCGAGTTCCAACGCTATCTCGACCAGGCAGTTTCTGAATTGCTTGATAACTAAAATTCCATTACTTAAAACCTGGAGAACCGCATGACCGCACCAAGCGTATTTAGAATCGCCGATATACAGAATCGCATCGATGACCTGCCGGAAAATGGCACCTATATCAAACCCTTCGTTACGACCGCGATCAGCGAATCGATGGCGGGCGGTATTAATTGCCTGAACAAGATTTCCGTGCCCTGGGATCTGACCTGCGATGAAATGATTTATTGCCTGCAGGGCACCTTTCGCCTGGTGGTCGATGATATCGGTTACGAGCTCAATCCTGGCGACCTGATGTTCGTGCCGAAAGACAATCACGTCAAATACGAGTGCGATGACAAGTGCGTTATTTTTTATACGGCTTACCCGGTCGACTGGAAACAACGTGCCGGTATTACCCACGTGCCCGGCATCGATGCCGATGAAATGCCCGCACCATACGCGCAGTGAGCAAAAAGTAATAATACCTGTCTGCAAGGCTGAGAGCGTGACGACGCTCTCAGCCACGGTATTACCGCCAACCAGCCCGATCCATCAACTGCACCGCGGCTCGATTGTTTTCCCCGAGATGGGTCAGGTTAAGACTGTCACCCTTGAACTTGCCAAATGACGCCAGGGTTGCCGATGTTTTCGCGTCCACCACGACCGGATATTCGTTATTGACCTCGGCATACCAGGTCTGCGATTCGGCATTGACCAGGAATTCCAGCAGGCGCTCAGCCGCCTCAGGATGACTGGCATATTTAGTGATACCAGCACCGCTAACATTGATGTGCGCCCCTCGCCCGGCCTGGTTAGGCCAGAACAGGCCGAGGCCGGTAGCAACTTTTTGATCGTCATCTTTAGCGCTATTCACCAATCGCCCGAAATAATAGGTGTTGGCAATTGCTATATCGCATAACCCGGCCGCAGCGGCGCGCAATTGATCGGTGTCTCCACCGGCAGGCTTACGTGCAAAATTAGCCACCAGTCCCCGCGCCCAGGCCTCGGTCTGTTCGACCCCGTGAGCCTCGATCATGGATGCCACCAGCGACTGGTTGTAAATATTACCGGATGAGCGAATGCAGATTCGTTGCTTCCATTTTGCGTCTGCCAGGGCCTCGTAGGTTGATAATTCAGCTGGATCGACCCTGTTCCTGGCGTAGAAAATCACGCGCGCGCGTTGTGATAATCCAAACCAGTAGTTCTCTTTATCGCGCAGATTTTCAGGGATTCTGGCAGCCAGGATCGGATTATCTATCGGCTGCAGAACACCTGCGTCCTTGGCACGCTGCAGGCGTCCGGCATCGCTGGTGATAAAAATATCAGCAGGTGTCGACTGACCTTCCGACTCGAGGCGCTTTAACAGGGCATCGGCCTTGGCGGTGATCAGGTTAAAACCGATGCCAGTCTGATCCTTAAACCTTTGCAGTAAGGGCAGAATAAGCGCTTCCTTACGTGCCGAATAGACGTTGACATCCTGGGCTTGTGCGTTGCCCTGGCTGAATACAAGCGACAGGCATACCACGCTCGCTAGCAGTGGTTTGTGACGTATTAAACTGCGGTACATTTCTCAAAACTCCAATAGATACATAGGTTAAGACGAATTAAATTATCAAATTGTTAATGCGAATGCAAATGTTAATCATTCTCATTTAAAAACACATCTTTAATTATTCTAACCCCATTTATCAGCCTGTTAATTGATTAATATCAAGCGTTGTAGCGACATATTGCCGAAGACTCGAATCCTCCCTATCATGCTGCTACAGGATTATTGACTGCGAGCAGAATATGAGCTTCGGGATTACCAAAACCATCCCCGCCACAGCCGGGGTTGATACCCTCGATTCACTGTATAACGGCAGCCGCAAAGAGTATGAGTTCCATATGGCCGGTATCGAACCGAAACGACTCAAGGTGGGTGATTACGTTTACACGATTTTCAACGACCAGTTACACGGACGCCTCAAGATCAGGAAGTTTATCACCGGGACAACCAATCCTGCTTCGGGGAAACCACGTATCCTGATCATCGTTGATGCGCCGGGTGACAGGTTGAAGATTCCGGTTGCCAAAAAAGGCCATCGCGGTACCCGCTACACCGAGGGTGAGGACTGGCCTGCATGATCGAGATCTCGACTGTAGACCAGGAGAACTTCAACAACGATGGTTTTTTGATTGTCGACAGCTTGATTGAGTCCAGCATTGTTCCGGGTCTTCATCAAACTTTTACCGACCTCTTCCGCGGCAAATTCGAAACCGGGGTGCGCCCCGACGAAGTAAACTGGCAAGAGGCAACCGGCGATCCCTCTTTATCACGCCAGGTCTGTAACGGCTGGAAAGCCAACCGCGACATTGCGCGGGTTGTTCTGGACGAAGCAATCGGCAAAGCAATTGCAAGGCTATCGGGATGGTCCGGGGTACGCATCATGATTGATAACGTGGTCTGGAAACCCCCCGCCACAAAATCGCTTGGCTTCCACCAGGACAGCGCCTATCTTTCCTGGTTCACGCCGTCGGATTTGCTGACCTGCTGGATCGCCCTGGATGATACCCGTGCCGACGGCGGCACCATCGAATTCGTGCGCGGCTCGCACAAATGGAAGTTGAGCGAACCCGAAGGTGAGTTTCATGCACCGGAGGATTATCGCAAGCCGATGCGAGAAGCGGCGGCACGTGAAGGCATCGACCCGGAAATTGTCTATACCGAAGTCAACGCCGGCGGCGGGTCGTTCCATCACGGCTGGACCTGGCACGGTTCCGGCGCCAACCTGAGCGCCAATCCTCGCCGTTCATTGGTGTTGCATGCGATGCGTAGCGACGTCGAATATGTGCCCGAGAACTTCGCCCAGGGGATTGGCCCGATCTATAGTCGCTACAAGCGCCTGGGCGACAATCAGCTTAATGAAAACTACTTCCCGATCCTGTGGCGCGAAGACGGCTACCGAACTCCACAGATCGACAATTACCTGGGCAGTCGCAGCTAGACGCGAAAAGTCAACGCATACCTGAAACGGTGAAAATTCCATGATTGGTGATAACATCGGTGCATGAAATCAATTTCTATTCAACTCCAGCTTAATGGTTGATACGGCCCAACAAGCGCTCAACGCACTCTCCGATACCCGGTTTACCACCTATTGGCTGGATAGTCTCGATCCGGTAGCGGACGAAGCGGCACTGGAGCAAGATACGAGTTGTGATCTGTTGGTTGTCGGGGGCGGCTTTTGTGGGCTCTGGGCAGCGATCCAGGCCAAGGAGCAAGATCCCGAGCGCGACGTTGTGCTGATTGAGGCGAAAAGTGTCGCCAACGGTGCCAGTGGCCGTCCGGCGGCCATCATGTCGACCTCGGTGATGCATGGCATCGATAACACCGAACGCATATTCCCGAATGATGTTGCCAAACTGGAACAGCTGGGGCGCGAAAACATGGATGGATTCCAGCAAACGGTAGAACGCTACGACATCGATTGTGACCTCGAATGGGGTGGCGAAATGAAAGTTTCAATCGGCGACGAGGGCCTTGCGACGGTCGAGGAAGATTACCAGCTGTATCTCAAGTACGGCCACGAGGCAGTCAAACTGGATAAGGCCGGCATGCAGGCGGAAATCAAATCGCCACTATTCCATGGTGGCGCCTGGTCTAAAAAGCGCAGCGGCACCGTGCACCCGGGCAAGTTGGTCAGAGGATTAAAACAGGCAGCACTCAAGCTCGGTGTGCGACTGTATGAAAACACTCCACAGCTGAGTAATCACAAGACCGGCGAAGGCATCGTCGTCGAAATACCCAGTGCAAAAATAACCGCACGCAAGGTGTTGCTTGCCACCAATGCCTGGGCCGCCGGCCATCGTCATATCAGCCGGCGAGTCGCGGCGATTCGGGACCGGATTGTCGTTACCGAGCCGCTCACCGAGGAACAGATGCAAAAAGTCGGATGGCAGCATCGCCAGGGTATCTACGATACCCGCACCCAGCTTAACTACATGCGCCTGACCGCGGACAATCGAATTCTGTTCGGTGGACGGCTAGATTATTTTTATGGCAATGACACCGATCCCGCACTCGATAAAACCCCGCAACCATTTATTCGACTGGTGCAATCTTTTTACCGCACCTTCCCTCAACTTGCCGACGAAATAAAATTTTCACACGCCTGGAGCGGACCGATCGGGCTGACCACACGCATGGCGGTGCACTACCAGAAGTATCACGACGGCGACATGGTGTTTGCGGGGGGTTACTCGGGTTTCGGCGTGACTGCATCGCGCTTTGGCGCAAGGATTGGGCTCGCGATTCTGGACCAGCTCGACATCCCGGAAACCCGGATGCAATTTGCACGCACCATGCCCAACTACATCCCGCCGGAGCCGTTTCGCTGGATCGGCGCAAAAATTACCATGTACGCGCTCGATACCCTCGATGAAAAAGGGGGCTGGCGCAAACTCTGGGTAGCCATCGTGCAAAAAATGGGCTTCCCGATCACGCTTTAAAGCATCCGGATACTATCTGGGATGTAACCAGGCCGGTAGAAAGCTATAAGGATCGCGATTGATGGTTTCATTGTAGGGAATATTGCGCGCCGCGAGTTTGGACTGCAATTCTCCTGCTTTGCCGATATCAAACAGGTCCGTAGCCCCACCGACAAATTCCCCACCCACATAGATCTGTGGTGTCGTAGGCCAGTCATTTTGCTGGTTTAACACCGCCAGGATTTTCCCGCCACGGTCCTTCTCCTGGAACGCAACCGAATCGAGGTCGACAGTGACATAAGGAATTTCGCAGGCGGTCAACATTTTGCGCACCGACCAGCAAAATTCACACCATTCCAGTGAGAACATGAGCACCTGTTCCTGATTCTCTTCCAGGATCGATGCAACTTCTGAAATTGCCGCCGGGTCCAGTTCACCTGGTGCTTCGGGTTCTGCTGGTTCGTCTACCGGAGTAGTACTGACGTCGAAACGATAGCCTGGCGTGGAACGCGAAATTTCTATTTCTGCGTCGCTCATGTCTTCCGCAATACTTTCAAACAGAGGGGTCGAAAGGTAACGTTCGCCGGTATCCGGCAGCATGCACAGGATGTTCGACCCTTCTGGCGCGGTTTCGGCGACCTGCAGCGCACCGGCAAAGGTTGCCCCGGAACTGGTGCCGACGAAGATGCCTTCCTTTTGCGCCAAATCCATCGTGCATTGGATCGCAAAATTGCCGTTGATAGGTATCAGCTCGTCGATATTTTTCGCCTCCATGGCCTCTTCGGCAAACCTGGGAATAAAATTCGGGGACCAGCCCTGCATCAAGTGGGGCCTGAAATTGGGATGCGTCTGGTAGGTGCCATCCGGATTTCGTTGCTGGCTGATGCCGCTGCCGAGAATCTGCGAGTTATCCGGCTCGCAAACCATAATTTTGGTGTCAGGACTCTTTTGTCTCAACGCCCGTGAGACACCCCCGAGCGTACCACTCGTGCCGAAACCGGTGACCCAGTAGTCGAGCCCGATTTCGGCGAAATCATCAAGAATCTCGACCGCCGTGGTGCGTTCGTGCATCTCGGCATTGGCGGGATTATCGAACTGGCTGGGCTGCCACCAGCCATGGGTTTCGACCAGCTCATTAACCTTGGCGATCATGCCCGTTCCCATGTCCGAAGCTGGGGTCAATATGACCTTCGCCCCGAGAAAGCGGATCATTCGACGTCTTTCGATGCTAAAGTTTTCCGCCATCACGATCACCAACGGATAACCCTTTTGCGCGCAAACCATCGCCAGACCGATACCGGTATTGCCACTGGTGGCCTCGACTACAGTCTGCCCCGGTTTAAGGGCACCACTGCGTTCGGCATCTTCGATCACCCCCAACGCCAGGCGATCTTTAACCGAGCCCATCGGGTTGAAAGACTCGATCTTGACGTAAAGATTGACGTTTTTTGGCCCCAGGTTATTGATCTTAACCGCGGGTGTATTGCCGATAGTATCGAGAATACTCTGGAATAAATGTCCCATCTTTCCTCCTCCCTGCACGATCTGCAGATATTGCTTTATCTTGCCAAGGCCGACTTAGAGCGCTAATGGCGCCAGACAATAGAGGCTAAACTCCGACTATTGCAACTACTCTGAACAGGGCCAACTTTCGGGGTTTTCCAGACCCTCCGGCAGTCGAGTGTTGTCATTGCCACAGGCGAATTTAAGATGCAACTGGTGCAAGTTGACAGCCTTTTGCAAGTCAACATCTTCAAATCTGGTCCGATAGGTATACGCACCCTTAAAGTTGACGTTATCTAATCGAGCGCCCTGGAACTTTACCCGAGAAAGATTTGAAAATTCAAAACTGACATTCGTCAGTCGCGCCCCGGTGAAATCTGCTCGTCCCAATTCTGACTTCGACCAGTCAATATCGGAGAGCTCGGCGTTCTTGAAATGGGCGCGCGAGAACTCTGATTTCGTCAGGTTTGAGTTTTGCAGTTTTGCGTGATCAAAGTTTGCCCGATATCCATTCGCCTTGGATAAATCAGATTTATAAAATTGAGCGCGGGTAGCGCTGGTTCTAGTGAGATCGGTTTTAACCAGACTAGCGCCGTTAAAGTTACTTTCATCGAGCGAGCTATATTCAAGATTGGCGCCATCGAACCGGCTGCCGGAAAAGTTCGTATCATCGAGCATCTTGTGGGTTTTCTTGCATCCGCTCCAATCAACCCCGGGAGCCCTTTTATCATTGCAATCCGCATAGGCCTGGTTGGCCGAGGCCAGTGAGACCAGTGAGACCAGAAAGATTATCAATAGCGCTCGTTTTATTTTATTGCCGTCCATCATGCTTAACCGTTTCGTCTGGTACTTCTAAATTCGACTATCCCACCCCGATAAAATTCCATCACTACAGCAGAACAAATCCGGCAACAGGGATCTTGCTAACCCCTGTTAAAGCATTAATCTGTTCTCGCTCATTTGCTGCAGATTATTTGCCTCTCCTTTTGACAGCTTTCTTGATTGAATTGGAATCGACCTCAAGCAATGCCTCGACACCGACACACCTTGAGCTGAATTCGCGGGCCGCCATCATTTTTCCGATGGCAAAGTCAACGCTTCCAATATCACGACAGTCCTTCGTTGCCGGGTATTTTTTTGCGATGCATAACCCTTCCCTCAAGGTGGCGTGTGGTCGGATACTATACCTGATTTGTCAAACTTTTGTTGGCGCAGGACTTCGACGACAGCTGCCGCAATGATTAAAGTGGCGCCGATAAATTCACGTAAGCCAAACACTTCATCGGTCAATATTGCGGCGGAGCCCACACCAACCAGCACTTCGACCATGAGCAGCATACCGACGCGTCCGGGGCTTAACAGCGTCGCCGGCCATATGGTCAAATAGGTGATCGGCAGCATTCCCGCCGCGACAATCAAAATCCAGTACCATCCTGTTTCCAGCGTAGCGATATCAGGCATACCTGCAAGATTTCCCTGCTGCCAGAAAACCAGTAATAACGACATCAGCAGCGCGCAAACAACAAACATCGTTACCTTCTCGAGAATCATTTGAGCACCATCCTGGAACAACTTCACCGAGCCGATCGACCAGCACAACCCTGATGTCAGCGCAAACCAGTCGCCATTGTTGCGCGGAATCGGTAATCCGCCTTCGACCACCAGCACGATATATAGCCCGCTAAATGCTAGCAACAGCGCTACCACCCGGTTTCCCGTAAGTCGTTCTTTCAACAGCAGTATCCCGAGTAGCGTGCTCCACAGCGGGCTCATATAAAACAGCAGGATCGCGCGCACGACATCGGTCAAATTGAGGCTTGCGATATAAAGTGCAAAGGCAAATCCAGTCAGCAGGCCGGGCAGCAATATATGACGCCAGTGGGCGACATAATTGTGCATCCGGGTCAGTATCAGTGGAAGAAACAGCAAGGTACTGGACCCAAAAATAACCGGGCCAGTCCAGAAGGCATGCACCCCGGCTTGTTCAATGCCGCGAATCGGAATCCAGTAAAGGCCCCAGAACGCTGCGCCAAACGCGATGGCGATGCTGGGTACTAAATCGCTACGACCCGTGTGCAAGTGAAGGCCTCATTTAAACGACTACCGGTTTAACTTGGCGCTGATATTGTCGAACATTTGCAGGTTGGTTGCATCCAGTTCGGGCTTGAGCGGCTCATCCTGGGACGACAATTTAACAATGGTTACCTCGGTCACCGGGTTGATATATATCCACTGGCTATGAATGCCGATCGCGAGCATGGCGCGATGCTCGTTTCCGGTCTGGTACCATTTATTACGATATTGTCCTGCTGGGAACTCCTTGGAAGACGCGCCACGCTCCCAGGCCTCGTGGCTGCCGGCCTCGCTGCAGTCTTCAATCCACCACTCGGGTATCACCTGTCGCCCATTGGCGAACCCACGATTACGCACCAACTCGCCGAAGCGCAACAGGTCCCTCGGCAACACACAAATTCCACCCGCGGTACGCGCGGCGCCCTTGCGATCCACGGTGATATAGGCATCCGCTTCTGCGCCCAGGGGTTGCCACAGGTATCCTGACATCAGGTCTGCAAGGCGTTCACCGCTGGCGCGCTCGAGGACCCAGCCGAGTAAATCCGAATTGGGCGATTTGTACTGCCAGACCTGGCCATGTTCACCGTCGGCGCGCTCGATCGAACACAGGAAATCGTGCAAGTTCTGATCGATCGCATCGACTTCGCAGGGATGCCAGGCGGTTGCGGTGCGATATTCGAGAAACTTTCCCGAAGTGGCCAGGTAGTCTTCGCTAAAATCGATATTGACTACCATATCGAGTACCTGCTGCAGGCTGGCATCACGGTAGCCCGAATCCGCCAGTTCGGGAATATAGTCGACAACTGGTTTGGCCGGATCCAGCAATCCCTGGTCAACCAGAACCCCGGCAAGTGTTGCGGTGATCGACTTGCTCACCGAAAACACGATATGAGGACTGGTTTCGATATCTGCATCGATATACCACTCGTGCACGAGTTCGCCGCGATGCGCGACCAGCAACGCATCGCTATTGGACTCTTCGAGCCAGCGTTGTAGTGACCAGTCTGCACCGTCGGGCCCGGTAATCGATAACCCGGCTACGCTGCTGGCAATTGATTTATCAAATTCACTAACACGCTCACCGCGGGCAATCTTCTCGGTCGGAATGATTTCGCGCACATGGTGGAAGGCCCAGCGATTGTTGCCCGGCTGTCGCCAGTTGGAAAGGTTTAGTTCAGCGTGCCGTGTCAGCATTATTCGAGCTCGGTGATAGTATTCTGATTATTAGAATCAAGAGCGACCTGGCACATTTCGAGATGCAGGCGTCCACCGGAATTGTATGGGTGAGACTCAATCACGGTTTCATTGAGCGTAATGCCGAGCCCCGGCTCGCCCGGCGCCGGCATATACCCCGCTTCCCAGGCCAGGGGCTTATTCAGAATCGCATCGTGGAACTCGGTCTGGATCGTCTCCAGGATCAGGAAATTCGGGCAACTGAATGCAACCTGTGCCGCGGCGGCATGAGCGATCGGGCCACAGTAAATATGCGGTGCGATCTGGGCATTAAACAATTCCGCCAGGACCGCAATTTTCTTGGTTTCCCAGACCCCACCGCTGCGCCCGATATCCGGTTGAAGAATCGAGACCCCGGCTTTAAGTGCCTGGTGAAATTCGACACGCGTGGTCAGACGCTCACCGGTCGCAACCGGGATGCTGGTCGCGGCAGCCACCTTGCCGATGGCTTCCATCTGGTCGGGCGGACAGGGTTCTTCAAACCAGAGCGGATCGTAGGGCTCCAGCCGGCGCGCCAAACGGATCGCCGATGACGTCGTCATCTGCCCATGCGTGCCGAACAGGATATCGGCACGATCACCAACCGCCTCCCGAATCTTGCGTATGTTATCTTCACAACGGGTCAGCTCGGTCAGCGACAGTTCGCGTCCGCCCTGAAAGCTGTAAGGCCCCGCCGGATCCTGCTTGACCGCAGTAAATCCCATGTCGATATAGTCGAGCGCACGGGCCGCGGCGGCATCACCATCGTGATATACGTCCGGTGCACCTTCACCGGGATTGCCATCTGCCGCCAGTGCCTCGGGATACAAATAGGTATAGGTACGAAGATCTTCGTGAAACTTACCGCCGAGTAACTGGTAAATCGGTTGGTCATGCGCTTTGCCGAGAATATCCCAGACTGCGATTTCGATTCCGCTGAACACGCCCATCATGCTGATATCGGGGCGTTGCGTGAACCCGGCCGAGTAAACCCGCCGGAACATGGTTTCGATATGATGCGGATCTTCGCCGGCAATAAAGCGCTCGAAGGTATCCTCGACCATGGCGCAGGCGATATCGCCCGACACCGGGATACCATAACATTCACCAATACCCTCGATGCCATCATCGGTTGTGATTTTGACAATTACCCAGAAGGCGCCACCGATACCACTTGGCGGCACCGTTACCCAGGTTTTAATATCCTTCAGAATCATGCTCTTATCCCCGCTGGGAAACCCCGCTTAAGTTACTCTAAACGGTTATTTTTCGATACCAAAATCTGGGGGATGATTATTTCGTGAAACTACAGGTGTGCTGACTCTGAAAGCCATTGTTTGGCACGGGTTTACCTTAATTCAGTCAAAAACGGACACTGGGAGTGCTTGTCCGAGAGTCGTCTAACGACCCATGGCCGTTCTCCGACTCCCACGATGCGCCTTTCAGTGTCCGTTATTGAGAAGTCTGATGCTCAGATTCCATGATTTATCGACGGCTTTTGATCCTGACCGGACCCTCGTGTACTACTTGAGGACATTTCAGAGCATTAAAGATTTGCCAGACAGAGATTTTAATCGTTACCAGAATTCATTGAGCATCTAGCTCCCTTGATACAACGCTTGCATAGTCCCTTGGTTCGTATGGGTATACCAACTCCTTGAGTGGTGCGAAGAAGCCAGTTTTTCGCAACGGGCTGATTCCCAGGTCCTTGAGTAATTCATCGTGGTAATGTTGGGTATGTGCGATTAATCGCGCGCTTCGAGCTGGGCTAAATGGCATCCATGATTGCTTCCAGTTCCGCATTTCTTCAATGTTTCGAAGCATGGATTCATCCGAGGGTAGCTGAACCTGCTGCGTTAGGACACTGGCAAGCCAGCGGGCCTGGAGACTATAAGTCGTGATACTCGATATCGTCGACGCCCGACCGATGAAAAATAACCCTGGCACATTAGGATTCATGATATGCCGATAAAGGTAGAACCCATCATCCTCGGGACGTAGTCGAGACCATACATCGGGGGCGATAAAGCCGAAATCGGTTTGCCATCCTGTAGCCATAATCACCAGGTCCACGTCAAGTATTTCTCCATTGGCGAGATGCACACCTGCAGCCGTATATCTGTCTATGACAGTGCGGTGCGGTTTGATATCTCCACTACGTGCGAGCCTGAAAAAATCGGGTTTGGGCACCTGTGTCGATTCGCCAAATGCATCAATTTCAACCGGCAGCCTGGGAACAAGGCTGACCCGGGAACCGAAATTGGAACCCAGCCGACATTGAAAATAAAATATCGCCTCGACGATTCGCCAGTAAAACCAGGCCATGGGTTTACCAATGTTATGGACGGTTTTTTCAACCGATGTCATCTTTTGATACGGCGGTATCAGGGTGCTACAAAGCCGATTTAGCAGGCCCCACTTGAACGGTAATACCCCGGCCAATTTGCGTGGGATTGGCCAGTGGGGCTCTCGAAAAACAATATGAGTCTCCGACGCGACTGAGGTACTTTCGAGAGCGGCATCGCTGGCGCTTTTTCCATAGCCAATGACAGCAACGCGCCTCTCTTTAAGCTTCTCTCTCGATTTCAATAGGGAGTTATGTATGACCTCACCTTGAAATTCATCGCTACCGGGGTACTCGGGTATATTCGGCACGTTGGAATAAAGACCAATACAGACGACAACCCAATCAAAATTTTCCTGACATTCACCGTTCTTATTTTCAGTGGTGATTGACCAGCCACTTCCCGATGTCTCGGTCTCGGCGAGACGGGTTACCCGTGTGTTAAATCGAATCCTCGGGCTGATGTCGAAATTATCGGCATAAGCTCGTAGGTATTCCAGGATAACGGGGCCCGGCGTAAAATCTGGAGTACCTTCCGGTAGCGGCCAGTCAGGAAACTCATACAGTTCCCGCTGAACCTGCACACCGAAATTCAGGTAACCATCGGACCAGACGCCGCCAAGTTCGTTATTGCGTTCGAGCAGAGTACAATCAAACCCCTCGGCAATGAGCTGCCTCGCGGTGCTGAGTCCTGCAACACCGGCGCCAATAATCGCAATTCTTTCGGTGCGCGGGTGCATCACTAGCGAAACGCCTTGAAAACGATATAAAAAACGACGGAGATCAACCAAAATCCAAGCAGGTAAGCCCCCATCAAAAGCCATAGTGCACAGGTCCACAGCGAGAAATTGAGCGCGGAAAGTTTCGAGCCGGAGGTTGTAGTATTTGCGCCGCTTGCGACCAGACCATACATGTATACGGCGTGGAAAAGGCTGAGCACCAACCCAAACAGTGTCCCGATCAGGAGAAAATCACCCATTAGCACAGATTACTCTCTTGGCCAATCTCATGCTAATCGGAATAATGTATTCGATCGTACAAGTGATAATTTTTTTTGATTGTTATATATCGGCATGAAAAGCATAAAGACAATCAATTGCCGGGGATTCGCATGCGAGTAACATAGCGTTTGTACCAAATATACTAATAACCAACATAGGGGGAAATCATGAAAAATTGCTCACTATTCTCGCGCTGGGGATTTTGTTGCCGACTGTATTAGTGGCCGGCGAACCCCGCACACACATCGATGAAGCTATGATTAAGTTTGTGGCTGCCTTCAATGCCGGGGATGGCGCAACCGTTGCCAATCTCTACAGTGAAGATGCCGCTCTTTTCCCGCCCGGTGGGGCACGTGTCGATGGGCGTCCTGCCATTCAGACCTTCTGGCAAGGCGCTATCGATTCCGGGATGAAAATTGATGAACTTCATGCCGTCGAGGTCGATTCCGGGAGCGATGTCGCAGGGGAGGTAGGCGTTTTCATTCTCAGTGTTCCCGGTGATAGCGGAGTGACTAAAGTCGCAGGAAAGTACATCGTAATCTGGAAACGCATCGGCCATACCTGGCAACTCCATCGCGATATCTGGAACACAAACTGAAATTGATAAAGCGAAGGCGGCTAGGATTTCGAGTGTCCGTTTCTGGCCGTTCTCGGACTAATTAGAATCGATTTTCAGTGCCTGCTTTGGAGAAAGCGGACCCTCAGAGATTAAAAATAAGCGGCGGTTAACGACCCTAAGCAGTCACTCAGACTTCAAACGATAAGAGCTGTTCCGTGCCCTTAGCTACCTCTCGGAGGGTGGACGTAAGTGGTGGTTTTTAGCGTTACGTTGGCAGATGTGAAAACTTTTTTCGCCAAGCGATACAACGTTGCGCGTCACGGTCCTCATAAATACGGATGGCAGAAGGAAGATCAAGCGTGAAAGCATCCTCCCGATCCTCCCCCAGAGCCGTTAGTCGCATGGTGTACCAGGCCGTTATCCCCCCAGGCGGATTAGATTCGAATCTCGGAAAATCGGAATCACCCCCTTCTTCGGTCAACCAGGCCTTCGCCAGCAGCGGATCGAGAACCATGGCACGCGCTAAACCCACCATATCGACAGCGCCACTTGCCACTGCATCGACTGCTTGCTCACGCCTTTTGAACCCACCCGTCGCCATCAGAGGCACATGGGTTACCCCTTTTGCGCGTCGAGTAAAGTCAAGAAAGTATGGTCCTCGACTCGAACTGTCGGAACTTGCCTTCGCTCCGGGGAAATAAGTCCCTCCACTAATATCAATCAGATCGATCGAGGTTTGATCGAGAAGGCGCACCACCTCTAAAGCATCAACCTCTGTCAACCCACCTTCCAGTTTGTCCGTCGAGTTGATCCTGATCCCGACGGGAAACGACGGACCAACGGCGCGCCGCACTTCGGCAATCACCTCGAGCACTATACGGCATCGTGCTTCGACTGAACCGCCGTAGCCATCGTTCCGGTGGTTAAACAATGGGCATAGGAATTGACTGAGCAAGAATCCGTGCCCAGCGTGAATATGGACGCCGCTAAATCCTGCGGTCTTTGCGTGTAATGCCGTTCTTGCATACATGTCGGGTAATTCCTGAACCTCATTTATCGACATACCCGCACATTGAAGGCCTTCAATATCGAGGGCGGACGGCCCCTTAGGCTGACTGATCGGCACGTGTGAAAGGGCTCCAGCATGACCGAGCTGCGTCCATAGATGTGCACCTTCGACCACGCTTCGGCTAGCCAGCAATTTTAACGCCTGCTGGTTGGATTTCGGTCCCAATACTAGATTTCCAGGTTTCTCCGGATAGCGGTGATCTCCTTGTACCTCGCCAATGATCGATAAAGCAGCTCCGCCTTCCGCCCATTTCTCGTAGAGTCGAATCTGTGCCTCGGTAGGATCACCCTCACCGTTCCCGAGGGAATCCGACATTGGCGACTTTGCAAGTCGATTTTTTAGAATCGCACCGCAAGGGAGCTCTAGCGTACTTCGAAGGACATGACTGGAATTGTAGGTTTCGCGTTCCAAATGTCGTTGTGCCATTTCAGTTTTCCCATCGATAGATTTATTTGCAGGTAATCTATTTTTAACAATATCTACAAGCCCTTTTGCAATCCTCCAATGATAAATGATCTAAGAGTCCGCTTCTGGCCGAACTACGAAGCCCGGGTAGCGCTTCAGAGCGTCCGTTATCGGGAAAGCTGCTTACGGCATAAGCTGTTGATTTTAACTTCTCATTCCGAGGTGAAATATTCCATCGAAAATTTATTCTACCGTTTGATGGCACATAGTTATTCACCAATAGAAATTGGCTTTTGGCCGCGGAACATGAATGCCAGTGGAATGCCGATAAGCGAAATAAATGCAGCCGCTAAGAAAGCATCGCTGTAGGCGATCATTTCCGCCTGACGTAACACCTCTTGTTCCAGTGCGATCAGACCCTGCGGTTCGTGTGGATCCCAGTACTCTGGAATTGCCAGCAAACGAAAACGATCATTGAACGGGTTGATGTAAGCGCCGACAACCGAGTGGGCGACCTGGGTCATGCGAGTCAGGACAGTGACGATTGCGGCGATACCGACTGTGGCACCACTGAACAACACGGTGTAATAAAGTGCGAAACCCTCGGTCTTCAAATGATTTGGTAAAGTTGAGAAAGTTAGTGTGTTGATCGCTATAAATATAGCTCCAGCCGCTGCACCCTGCACCATATTGATCCAGAACACCTCGATAGTGCTAACGTCCGCAGTCCATTTGGCCATCATGTAGCCTGAAACCAGTGCGATGCTGAAAGACACCACCAGCACCGTCTTCGGAGGTAAATACGGGTCGTATCGGGCCAGCAATGCCGAAGCAAACATTAATCCCGCTCCACGAGATAGCAGTAAAATTCCGGTGTCGAGCACTGGATATCCTGCTACTTGCACCAGCATCAGCGGCAGAATGACCAATGGCAGGGTTGCTATCGCACCATTTGCCAGCGCTAAAACCAATCCTAGGCAGTAATTAAAGTCCCGGAAAAGCGCCGGTCGGAAAAAGGGATGATCCGTGGTCAGTGAGTGAACGACGAAATAATAGAGTCCGAGGACTCCGAGGCCAATTTCAATGATGATCTCATAGGAGTCGAACCAGTCGAGGCGTTCTCCCCGGCTAAAAGCAATCTGAAATGCAGTCACACAGACGATGATTGCCAGCAGACCCAACCAGTCTAGTTGGTTGTCGGGCTCCGGTTCGGTCGGGGGTAACACCACTATGGCAGCGATGAATACGATGACGGTTAACGGTATATTGAAATAGAACACCCACGGCCAAGTCATGAATTCGACGATAGCACCACCTGCTGCTGGTCCGAGAACGCCTCCACCAATAATACCCAGGGTCCAGATCGCAGTCGCTGAACCATGCCGTTCGCGGGGAAACACATCAACCGTAATTGCCTGACTAAGGGGTAACATCGGTGCGCCGAAAATTCCCTGGATTAAGCGCCAAGCGACCTCCTCTTCAAGCGTTGTCGCGGACCCGCACATCAACAGGCTGACGCCGAATCCGAATAGCGCGATCAGGAATACTTGCTTACGACCGAATCGACGGGCAAGCCAGCCCGTACAAGCGATGGTAATAACAGAGCCCATGATGAACGCAGTCATCACCCATGAGATTTGATCTGGCGTGGCGGAAAATGTGCCCTGCATATGTCCTAAGCTGACACCCGCAATCGACCAGATGAACTCAAATACCCAGCCGCCACCAATTGCTGTCAGGACGATGAGGGCGCGTTTCATTCCTGTCACAGCGATATCTGGTTCAGCGTTCATGGTGAATGCCGATACTCGCAAGGCGTGCCTTGATAAAGCTGCCGAATGGGCGTTCGAAACCGGTATCAATCTCCACGGTTGCGGTTAAGCCAGCTCTTAGCACTGGCATATCGGGTGATCGCTTTAAACGTAGTTTTACCGGCACTCGTTGCACAACTTTGACCCAGTTTCCGGTGGCGTTCTGTGCCGGTAAAAGCGAAAATTCAGCTCCTGTGGCCGGGCTAAGACTCTCTACGATGGCTTCAAAAACCTGGTCGTCATAGCTGTCGATGTGAACTTTAGCGACTTGTCCTACCTTCACATGGGCAAGGTGTACTTCTTTCAAATTTGCCACGATCCAGGGATCACCTGATGCAACTAATGGGAATACGGTTTCTCCAGCTTCCACCTGTTCACCGGGTTCCAGCGTGATATCGCCGAGATATCCCGATATCGGTGCGCGCACTTTAGTTCGTTTTAAATTTAATGCTGCGCGATTTCGCATCGCCATCGCGCGTAGATATCTGGGGTGCTGTTCAACGGGTAGGTCGAGGCTTCCACCAATGTCGACGATGATCTTTAGCCTGCGTTGTTGCAGACCGTTTGCCCGCTGACGTGCAGTTTCCAGATCATGTTCCGCTTCTGCCAATCCGGACTTAGAGGTAAGACTCGATGCCACTAGTTTACGTAGACGTTCGTGTTCTGCCTTCAAATAGCGAACCCGTTCTGCGGCATTTTTGATTTCTGATTCGTTTTCGAGGAGTCCGACTCGCAGAGAATCGACCTCCTGGCGAACCAAACCGAGTTCGGCCTTGCTGGCTTCGAGTTCAATCCGGAAGGGCAGAGCATCTATGGCAAATAGTAGCTGTCCCATCTCGACGTACTGATTGTCATCCACATGAACCTTTGCAATGCGTCCATCTATCTCAGGGCTAATAGCCACGACATCGGCGCGAACATAAGCGTTATCTGTCGACGCAATACGTCCGCCCATGGCATAGAGATAAATAGCCGTGAAAATCGCCAGTAAAGGAACCAGTGTTAGCAGCGAGAAGCGCAGTAAAGCTCGGGAAGAATGCTTCATTTACTGTTCAAGGAATACAATGAAAATAACCAAATTAAATTCATGTATATAGAATCGGAAATTTATAATTAATCCCTATTTGATAGGCAATTTGTAAGCAAGACAAGCGAGTATATTTCGAATGTTACAAGAATTTAATTCATGTATAATTTTTCAATGAGCCGGAAACTCCCGTCACCCATTGCACTACGGTCTTTCGAGGCTGCCGCTCGGCATTTGAGCTTTACCCGCGCCGCCCAGGAATTGTTTGTAACCCAATCTGCGGTAAGCCACCAGGTGCGGGGATTAGAAGACGAACTTGGAGTTAGGCTGTTCCTGCGCCTCACCCGGAAATTACGTTTGACCGATGCTGGTGAGGCCCTTCTTATGGTACTTCGTGAATCCTTCGATCGCATCGAGGATGCGGTCCAGGATATGAAAACCGGTAGCGTTGCTCATCCATTACGAATCAGTCTCACTTCCTATTTTGCGGCGCGTTGGCTGACCCGACGACTAGGCAGCTTCTCGGCGCTGCATCCGCAAGTTGAGATGCACCTCCATCTGATTAACGGTGACGTTGACTTTAAACGTATGGACCTGGATCTCGCCATTGTCTGGGGTACCGGTGACTGGCCGGAGCTTGAAGCCGAATTACTGATGCCGATCCAAATTGTCGTAGTGTGTAGCCCTGACATACTGGCAAGTGGTCCGCCATTAGAGGAGATCGCGGATCTTCAACATCACCGACTGCTCCACGAAACTGGTCGGGAACTCTGGGAGACATGGTTGATGGCCACCGGTACCAGTGATCTAAAACCTGAACGTAATATTGTAATGGACGATCCCAATGTGTTACATCAGGCTGCCATTGAAGGACAGGGAATTGCGCTCGGCGCTAGAGCCTTGCTAGATGATGAAATTTCCCGAGGTTTGTTAATTCAGCCGTTTGAAAAGTCTGTGGAACTAGGAGGCTATTATATTGTGCACGCGCCCGGTGCACGCGCCCTTCCGAATGTTTCTGCCTTTTTTGATTGGTTAGTTCGGGAAGCACGAGCGGCTGACCCGGTTTAATTATTAAATCAAATAATTAAGGGACAGACCAGAATTATGGACTTGGTATAAATACTATTCGAGCACCATTTTTACTTGTTTAGTATTAATGTTCGGTCGCTCTATAATCATCGCTTATTTTTCCCTCTCCAATATCCATCTTTCGCTCTAAAGATAAAGTGTTGCGTCGATCAGTTGAAATCGCCGCCGAAGGACGTCTCTGAACTCTACATTTTGAGTGTCTGCTATCGGGAGGAATGTGTAAAAGCCGAGCCTGAAGGGGCCAGTAATAGAATGACTAGATTCCTTCTAGTCATTTAGTAGTCCTTGTAGTTTTGCTTCAAACATTTGCGAGCAAGTTTTTGGGCTTCGGCTATTTGATTGGCGCTCATTAACTTAGTCAACTTTTCGAGTTGCTGGTTGGCACTTTTATGGCCCTGAGATGATGCAATGTTCAACCACATGTGCGCTCGACAAAAATCCTGCAAAACCCCTTCGCCACCCAAATACATTACACCCAAAAAATACTGGCTAATAGAAGAACCCTTATTAGACAATTCAAAGAGTCCTCTATAAGCAGCGTCATGATGCCCTTTGGTAAAGGATTCAAAAGCGCCATTAAACATGTCCCTATCGGTTTCCATTAATTCAACGCTGTCAGGTTGTGTCAGGCTAATGGTTTCATACCAGCCCCCATCTGACTCCGGTGACATCGACAGTACATGACTCATTACTAATTCTTCATTTACCTGAAATAATTTTTTTAGGCTAACAAAAAAATTAATTACAGACCGTGTCGAACTTCAATTTCTAGAGACTTTTAATTAAATTTTATTTGACACTGGCCTTATTATCGAAATCCTGCACAAACGGCGATAAATTTACCCTGCCTGTAGAATGGGACATTGCTTAACGAAAGTGAGACAACCGATATGATAAAGCTACCACCACTACTAGGCCGATTCCTTTGCTGGCTGGGATTTCATGATTATCGGGTGGTTGATGTGACTTTTGAATTTGGTACTGATGCAGTTGAAAGGGATGAATGCCGGCGATGTGGTGCCACCAGGACTCGCATAGTATGATTGCGATACCCTTACCTTGTGTCGAAGCCCCGATTGAACTGGACAAGCGTTCTATGTAACACTTGGCCGATAACTATAAAATCTATTCGGAGAGCAGCGATGAATAAGCAAGTCGAGCATTTGCAGGCGCTTACACGGGAACAACGAGAACTAATAAAGAAGCTGGTAAGCAAGAACTGGCATTTAAACACACTGACACAGACTTTGCGTAATCGAATCCAGAACCTGGAACAGCAACACATAGTGATTGACAGGGAGATTGCCGAGATACCCATTGGCTTTGATTTAATCCCGGAAGATGATTTGAATAGATATTAATTTTAGAGGTTAGTCTTGCAGCGTTGACCAATTTGTACTCTAAATTTCTGGCTTAAATCGGATCGAAGTTCAAATGAAGCCCCGCCACAGTGCGGGGTTTTTTATGTCTATTAAGTGGTGACTCCTGGCCGTTTTCTGACTCTCGTTTATTACAGGCGAGCGTCCGCTATCGGGAAAACAGGAGTTCGCTACCAGGAAACAGGCAATACCACCAGTTGCGCAATCTCGACATGCTTCGGCTGCTGTATAGCGTATATAACGGTTCGAGCTACATCCTCCGGCTGCAGGCATTGCTCGGCATCGTCATAGAAATCCTGCGCCTGCTTCGCGTCGCCGAGTCGTTGCTGGGCAAACCCGGTACGTACCAGTCCGGGCATGATTTCGGTGACGCGAATTCCTCGGCCGGCGTAATCGAGGCGCAGGGTTTCGCTAAAACCGTGTACTGCGTATTTGCTGCTGACGTAGGCTGTCATCGTTGCGTAGGATTTGATTCCAGCAATCGAACCCATGTTGAGGATATGCCCCGAGCCCCGGGCGAGCATGCCTTCGATTAACGCACGGGTAAGCCGTATCGTCCCCTGGACGTTGGTCTCGATAATGTCGCACCACTGCTCCGCGCTACCTTTGTCAAACAGTCTGCGCCCACCGATATCATGGCCGGCATTGTTGACCAGCACCTCGATGTCATGGAACTCCCGCGGCAAAACCTGTTGCACGCCAGCCACCGCTGCACTGTCGGTGACATCGAGTACCAGCGGATAAAACCCTTCTCCCAGCTCGGCAGCCAACTGTTGCAAGCGGGATTCATTGCGCGCCGCACCGACCACTCGATACGCCTGTTCGATCAGCAGGCGACAGATAGCCTCTCCAATACCACTACTCGCACCCGATACCAGAACGACTGGAGATGACGATTCAGAGTTGGCCATTAGCGGGCTCCCAGTTCATTCTTGATCGATTCGAGTAATTTATCCATCTGGCGTGTCGAAACGCCCGATGAGAATCGGGCGATGTGTTGAATCGGCGGTGGTTCCGGCAAATCAACCTGATCGGTTTTCAAACCCCGGCTGTCACCGCGGCGCCCACCCTGCTGGCGCTGTTCGAGCACACCCAGGTTAACCAGCCCGATTCCCAGACCGCTACGTACCGCGTTGACCATGCCCTCGATACTCGGACATTCGAACACGACACGCAGACTGCAACCGATTTCGGCCAGTGCTTTTCCGGCCCAGGCCTTGTAAAAACAATCCTTGTGATAGGCCACAAACGGAATCGGTCGCTCGGGATCGAGCACAAAATCTTCCGCCTGCAACCATACCACCTGCTGCTGGCCCAGCGAATGATCGCCTTCGAGCAACTCGGACTCAAACACCTCTATCAGGGCCATGTCGATTTCGCCCGCACGTAACCAGCGAACCAGCTCGGGGGTATGAGCCACGCGCGAAGTGAGTGCAACATTTGGAAAACTGGTGGAAAAGCTCGACAGGATTTGCGCCATCCCCGGGGCACTGATGTCCTCGGTAATCCCGAGGCGCAACTCGCCGGCAAGATCGCTCTGGTGAAAACTGGCGTAGGCTTCGTCATGCAGCTTGACCAGGCGCTGCGCATAATCGAGTAATTTCTCACCGTCAGCGCTCAGGTTGAGTTTGCCGTCCGCGCGCGCAAACAGTCTGCGGTTAAGCTTGCGCTCCAGGCGCTTCATTTTGTGACTGACCGCCGACTGGGAGAGGTTCAGCCGTTTGGCGGCGCGGGTGATGCCGCCGGATTCGGCGATCACGGTCAGGGCGCGCATGGAATCGATATCAAGTGCCGACATTATGACAAATTTCGATGGAAGTTATGAAAATATATCGTTTTGTTCATGAAGACACAATCGGTATATTCAACATTCCGAAAAATGCGCAACGTCCCAATGACCCACTACAAGAACCTGTTTCAGCCACTCGAACTACGCCATCGCAAACTCGATAATCGTATCGTCTTCGGCGCGCACACTGCCAATATGTCCGACCTGGGCCTGCCAGGCGAACGTCATCGTGCTTACTACGAGGAACGTGCCATCGGCGGCTCGGCAATGATCGTGGTCGAGCCGATGCCGATTCATGCAACCGCGGTTCTGACCCGGGGCAACTTCCGTCATTGCGACGATGAAATCATCCCCTATTTCCGCAAGATTACCGAAGCCGTGCACGCGCATGGCACCACCATCCTGCAACAGCTTTACCATGTCGGTCAGCATGGCGACTCCGATGTGTCGTTTATGCCGCACTGGTCGCCGTCAGGGCTTGCGTCCTATCACGACTCGGACGGTAGCCATGCGATGCGCGAGACCGAGATTCTCGAGGTGATCGACTGTTTCACCCGGGCCGCGAAGCGCTGCCAGGCGGCCGGATTCGACGGCGTCGACATCTTCGCTGCCTATCACAGCCTGCTCGACCAGTTCTGGACCCCGTGGTCGAACAAACGCGACGACCGCTGGGGCGGCTCGCTCGAGAATCGCTGCCGCCTGTCGCTGTCGATCATCAACTCGATCCGCGATGCCTGTGGCGAAGATTTCATCATCGGCATGTCGATCGGTTACGCCGACAATACGCCCTTCGTCATGACGCTCGAGGATTTCCAGGAAGTCATTGCGCTTCATGATCAAACTACAAACCTCGACTACGTCTCCTGCGGCTCCGGCAATTACGTGGACTATGACCGCGTCATGCCAACTTTCGTCCACGGCGAAAAACAGGGTGTGCCGCTCGCAGCCGCGCTCAAGCAGGTTGTCAAGCATGCCAGGGTCACAGCTGAGAGCCATATCCGTACCCCGGAAAATGCCGATTACACAATCGCAAGCGGTGATTCGGATCTGGTATCGATCGTGCGCGGCCAAATCGCCGACCCGCACCTCGTGAACAAGGCGCGCGAGGGTCGAGCCGACGACATCCGCGGTTGTATTTCCTGCAACCAGATGTGCTGGGGGCGGCGTTCGCGCGATTACTGGATTTCGTGCCTGATCAATCCATCCGCGGGACGTGAGTTTGAATGGAGCGGGGATCGTTTTGTCAAAGCCGATGCCGTTAAAAAGGTGCTCGTGGTTGGCGGCGGACCGGCGGGCATGGAAGCCGCGCGTGTTGCCGCGGAGCGTGGCCACCAGGTAACCCTGTGTGAAGCGTTGGGCGACCTCGGCGGTCAGTTCCGGCTGGCCGGCCTCGCGCCACGCCGCGGCCAGATCACCGAGCTAATGGGCTGGTACCTGCGTCAGCTTGAACAGCTCGGCGTCGAAGTGCGCTACTTCTCCCCGATGGATGAACAGGATATTGCCGAGTTCGGTGCCGATGAGGTCGTACTCGCGACCGGCTCGATGCCCGACGGGCTGGCGAAGCAACGCTGGTTGCCGGAGGCCGACGAGCTGCCGGGATTAAACAATGGCAGGGTATTCTCCTGCGAGGAAGTGTTCCGCGACCAGGCCGAATTGGGTAAAGCGGTCATCGTCCTCGATGAAGGCGGCAACTGGCGTGGCACCGGTACCGCCTGGTACCTGGCCGACAAGGGTCACGAAGTCACCATTGTCACGCCCGATCCCATGGTGGGAAAAGAACTGGTGCGTACCACCTCGGACGAACAGATCCGCGCTAACCTGGCGAAACTGGGCACGAAGTTCATCCTCGAGTCCGTAATCGCGCATTGGCACGGTGACCGTGCCGAAATTCGTTCGTTGCTCGACGGATCGATCACCACTATCGAGGCGTCGGCAATTGTTACCGCCACCACCAACATGGTGTACAACGAAGTCGAGCTGGCGTTAAGCGAAACCGACATCAGCTGCCACATTGCCGGAGACGCTGCAGCACCGCGTTCGGCTCCCTATGCATTTCACGATGGCCGCAAGATCGGCCTGGTACTGTAAGACGATGGCGACAAGACGCAGAAGACAGGGTGGCAGCGCGGCACGGCGCGCCGCGGTAGCCAGTGCCGCAATCGTACATCACCCGGAAATCAAGCGTGGCATCCCGATCATGGAAGTCACCAACCAGGAAGGCGTAGAACTGATTCACGATTTCGCGATGCGTGTCGCCGAGCAAATCGGTTGCGACTTCCAGGACCCGGAATCGCTCGACTACTGGCGCCAGACCGGCGCCGAAATTGACGGCGAACGGGTCAGGATCGGGCGCGAGGAACTGCTCGATCTGATCGGTAAGATTCCCTCCTCGTACGTCCATCATGCGCGCAATCCGGAACGTTCGGTGCGTGTTGGCGACGGCCATGCGGTGGTGTCACCCTCTTACGGCGCACCCTTCGTGCGCGACATGGAAGGTGTGCGCCGCTACGCGACACTGGAAGATCTCAACAACCTGCAAAAACTCAATCACATGGCGTCGACGGTGCATATCGCCGGCGGCACCATCGTCGAACCGGTCGATATCCCGGTGCCGCATCGGCACATGCACATGGCTTATAGCGGCCTGAAATACTCCGATAAACCCATCATCGGCAACGTGACCGCGCGCGAGCGCGCCGAGGATACCGTCGACATGATGAAGCTCGTCTTCGGTGAAGAATTTGCCACCAACAACACCGTCACGACCTCGTTGATCAACGCCAATTCACCGCTGGTCTGGGACGAAACCATGCTTGACGCACTCAAGGTTTACGCGATGAATAACCAGGCGGTTATGTGCTCACCGTTTTCGATGGCAGCCGCGAGCACCCCGGCAAGCAATGTCGGCACGGTCGGCGTGGTGCTGGCCGAGGCACTGATGGCAATGGCGATGACTCAGATTATACGTCCGGGTGCGCCGATGCTGTTTGGCGTGCCCGCGATGACGGTCGCGCTCAACAGCGGCGCACCGGTGCATGGCTCACCGGATTCGGCGATGGTGCAGTTCCTGTCGAGTTCGATGGCGCGTTACTACAAGTTACCGCACCGCTCGATTCTGAATGTGGCGACATCCAAATCAGGGGACATGCAGGCGGCCTATGATTCGATGTGGGGATTGTTCCCGAGCATGCTCTCCGACGCTAACTGGCTAACCATGGCGGGCGGCATGCTCGAAGGCGCACTGACGGTTGGCTACGGCAAGACCATGATCGACTTCGAACAGCTCGACGCGTTTTATCATTTTCTGCAGGGTCCTGATTTCAGCGATATTGAAGAGGTCTTCGAAGCCATGCGCAACGTCGGGCCTGGCGGTCACTTCCTCGGCGAAACGCATACCCTCAATAGCAATCTTTTCATCTTCGATTCGCAGCACAACAACTCATACGAGCAGTGGGACGCCGACGGCCGGCTCGACAGCGAGGCTGTCGGTGTACGCAAGGCAAAACAGTGGCTTAAAAAATACGAACCCCCACCCATCGACGAAGCACTCGACGAGGCCTTGCTGGACTATATCGAACGGCGCAGTCGCGAAATTCCGGCCAACTGACAAGATAACCTGCCTGACAATAGCGGACAGACACCCTTTTTAAGCAACATATTCGCGTATCCCTACTTTAAAACTCGCGATGACTCGCCCCCCGGAAAGACTGATAAGCAATAACTAATACATGCAAACCAGGGTGCAAACCGCTACACTGCGCCACCCTTTGACCCAGCACACATCGATGTCTACCGATCCTGTCACCAGCTTTTCGCAGATGGCGCTGAAACCAACGCTATTAAAAGCCTTAAACGCTGTCGGCTACGAGTTGCCCACGGCGATCCAGGCACAAACTATTCCGCTACTGCTGGAGGGCAGGGATGTACTTGGACAGGCGCAAACCGGTACCGGTAAAACCGCGGCCTTTGCACTTCCAATCCTTTCGAATCTCGACCTGAAACAAAAGGAACCGCAAGTGCTGGTGCTGACGCCGACCCGTGAACTGGCGATACAGGTTGCCGAAGCCTTCAAGACCTACGCATCTCAGATAAAAACTTTTCACGTGTTGCCAGTCTACGGCGGGCAGGAATACGGAACCCAGCTACGGGCACTGCAACGCGGTGTGCATGTCATTGTCGGTACCCCGGGACGGGTCATGGATCATATGCGCCGTGGCAATATCAAACTCGATCGATTGAAAACCCTGGTGCTCGACGAAGCCGACGAAATGCTGCGCATGGGCTTTATAGACGATGTCGAGTGGGTGTTGGGGCAAACCCCCAAACAGCGCCAGATAGCACTATTTTCCGCAACCATGCCGGCACCCATCCGTAAAATTACGCAGCGCTACTTGCGCAATCCTGCTGAAATAACCATCAAGGTAAAAACCACCACCGCGGAAACGATACGTCAGCGTTATTGGCCAGTAACCGGCACGCACAAGCTGGACGCGCTGACACGCATACTCGAAGCCGAAAGTTTCGATGCGATGCTGGTGTTTGTGCGCACCAAGACCGCGACGCTTGAAATTGCGGATAAGCTTGAAGCGCGAGGTTATAGAGCCAGCGCTCTCAATGGTGACATCGCGCAGAAGAACCGCGAGCGTATCATCACCCAGTTAAAAGCAGGCAAACTCGACATCCTGGTTGCGACCGATGTCGCGGCTCGCGGCCTCGACGTCGACAGGATCAGTCACGTCATCAACTATGATATTCCGCACGATACCGAGGCCTATGTGCATCGCATCGGTCGCACCGGGCGGGCGGGCCGCGAAGGCGACGCAATCCTGTTTGTCGCACCTCGTGAAAACCGGATGTTACAGGCAATCGAAAAGGCCACCCGCAAGGAAATCGAGCTAATGGAATTGCCCTCGACCGATATGGTCAACAACCGACGTATCGAGAAATTCAAACAACGCATCAGCGATACCATGGCCGAAGAAGACCTCAGCCTGTTCAAGGGACTGATTGAGCAGTATCAGCTGGAACAGCAAGTCGACACGCTCGATATTGCCGCGGCACTGGCGAAACAGATGCAGGGTAGCGCACCATTTTTATTATCCGGTAAAGCGGTCGGCAAACCTGCACCTGAGCCTGGTCGACGTGATTCCGAGGCTGGCAGAAAACCACGCCGGGAGCAAACACGAGACGCTTCAGAGAGGGCTGGAAAACCGCGACGGGAGCAGCAACAACGTAATGCCTCGGAAAGCGCGGGCAAGCCACGTCGGGAGTATTCGGACCCGAAGGAGCAGGCTATCGAAAAGGGAATGGATCGCTTTCGTATTGAAGTCGGCCATCAACACAAGGTGAAACCCGGCAACATCGTTGGTGCGATCGCCAACGAAGCCGATATCGACAGCAAATACATCGGACGCATTAATATATTCGAGGAATACAGTCTCGTTGATTTACCCGAAAACATGCCCAAAGAATTGCTACGCGAGCTTAAGAAAGTTCGGGTCGCTGGTCAGCGCCTGAATATATCGCAGCTGAGAGGCAGAAAGAGAAATGACGGTCCCGGGCCGACTGCTGCGAAACCTCCCCGCAGCAAGCCCAAAGCCAGGCACCGGGATCAAAAGAACAAGGGAAAACCAAAACGCGCGCGGCAGTCCTAGGAGTCACGCTGTTCCGGGGAGTGGTAACGTTCGCTTGCTGAACTGGCCTACCCCGGGCTTCCTTGCGCCAGTCCCTCGAGACCGGCAATTTGTGCCAGTGCATGATCCAGTAACAGCTCTGCAATCACCCGACCTTTAGCAGGCGTGGCGAGCGTTGCCTGACCGAATACACCCGAACGCGACCACAGCCCCTGCCCTTTGCTGCGCGTCAATCTGCCTTCGCCCTCAACGCCATCGTCGAGCGCGAGGCTCATATCCACTACTTCGGGTGCAATATGCAGCATTAAAGAGGTTTCATGCTCGTCGGCGTGCGAGCCGTATTGCTGCTCGAGCAAACCTGCGGGTAGAGATTGCAGGGCTTCGTCGAGATTTAAATACTCCAGCGCGATGCCCTGATCCAGCAATTGTTTAGCCTCGGCGAGCGGGCGCAGCGTCGACAACCCGGTATTAACAATATAAAAACGTGACAATCCAAAACTGGCCAGGCTAGTACAGGTGTCGACGATAACATCGCGCGCGGTTTCGCTGCGCAAGCTAATGGAACCCGGATACTCGATGAACGCGGGATAATAAGACGCATTGATCAAGGGCGCGATAACCACCGGTAGCCGTTGCCTGATTTCCTCTGCCAACCAGGTTGCGATAATGGCATCGTTATTAAGCGGTAAATGCGGACCATGTTCTTTCGCTGCCGCACCGAGGGGGATAACGATAACCGGATTGTTCATAAACCATTGCTCTGCTTCGATCCAGCTAAGCGTTTCAAGCTTGACTCCGCGCTTCATCTTTTTCTATATCTTTCCGGGTTACCGAGTTGATTTAGTCCGATGATAACCTGTGATAAAACTTAATACACATCGGTGATCAATGCGTTTATCCTGCCACGACTTATATCGACGACGTGTAGGCGCTACCACCGGCTGTTCTCGATTAAGGTTGATAGGACAAATACAGAATTATGGATCAAAAAAGCTACTCAGCCTGGAATCCCGGTATCGAATCAGAAATACCCTCAACCTATCGGGAGCTCGAAACTATTTATAATCCGGCCAACGTCTTCACCACGCTAGCAGAGGTGAACGAACTCGCGGCAGAAACCGGGATTAGCCCAGAGGAATTGATTAGCTTTCGACCACACCGACTGGTTTTGCATGAGTTGATCGTGCGAATTACGGCCGACATCGTTGTTCTCGAAGGCGAGTATGAGGAAGACCTCGGTATCAATTTTCGCACCATTGCCCGAAAAATATTTAGCAAGTATGTCATTCCCAACCTGATGCAGATCGAGCATAGCTTCGAAACCATGCGTACCAAGATCGAGGACATGACCCTGCAGGAACTCGAGACTGCGCTGGTCCAGAAAACGCCAGCGGCCAGCGTAAAGCCATCATTCTGGTCCCGTTTCTCGGCATCCAAGCCAAAACCCTCCGCAGCACCGCAAAGCAGGCAGGAGCGCGAGTTCGAGTTAATCAACAACTACAAGCAGCGCGGTCTCAACGCAGAAGATAAATTATCGCAAGCCGTCTATCGAAGTTTGTATCGAGTCCTGGGGTCGATCGCGACAACTCGTGGCTTCGTTGGTAACGATCCTGGTTATCTAAAGAACATCTGCGTCAGGCATGCCTGCAATTATCTCGGTAGTCGCGAAATCGGCAGCAAGGTCGGCAAACTGGTAAACGACGCTATTACCAACGAGGGATACGAGCTCATAGCCGATGCCGAAAAACCGATTTTAATCAGCCTCAAGGGCGCTTCGGCGGCTGGCAAGAGTTCGCTGCGACCGATGTTGAGCGAGATGATGACCGAACTTGGCATCGAAGATCACGGTTACGGCACGATCAGCCCTGATATCTGGCGTCGCATGCTGCTTGACTACGATGCCCTGGGAGAAAGTTATAAATACGCCGGACGATTTACCAGTCACGAAATCAACATTATCGACAACAAGCTCGACCATTACATTCGCGCCAAGGCGGAAGAGCGACATTCGATCCCACACCTGATGGTGGATCGCTTTCGTTTCGACAGCTTCGCCAGCGAAAAAATTACCAACGTCCTGCACAAGACTTACGTGCGCTATATCGACACCATGTACATGTATTTTGTCGTAACTCCGCCAGAGGCCACCGTTGAACGCGGCTGGGAACGAGGCCTGGTGCGCGGGCGCTACAAAGCTGTCGATGATTTTCTTGGCCATTGCATCGAGGCCTACGCCGGAATGCCAAAACTATTATTCAAGTGGCTCGCCAATGACAAACCCAGGTATTTTTTCGAGTTTCTCGATAATAGTGTGCCGATGGGAACCTATCCCGAGCTAATCGCGCGCGGTACCCAGGGCCAGATGCAGATTTACCGGGTTCGCTCGTTGATCGATATCGACCGCTATCAACGCATCAACGTTCTCGCGACCAGTCCAGGCCAGGTAGCCGCGCCAACCGAGCAATTAAAGGTCGAAAACAACCTCGGTTTTCTACGCCAGTGTATCGCGAAATTTAAACTGATCGAGTTTGTCGACGTACCGACAGACAATTGCTACCTGGCGATTCGTTCGGGTAGTTTCGAAATAGTCGACACTACTTTCTTCAAACAAAACCTGGCCGATGAAACCCTGCGCGAGATTGTCGCATTGCTGGCGCCCGATTTGCTGTCCGGATAATGCCTGGGCTACACTCTCAGAAAACCGGGAGATTAAAACTATGAGCAAAACCACGAGGGGTAGTTGCCTGTGCCAGGCGGTCACCTACCAGTTCCACGGCCCTGAATACATTTTCCAGTACTGCCACTGCTCGCGCTGTCGCAAGTTCACCGGCAGCGCCTTCGCCAGCAATATCCTGGTCGATCCAAAACAATTCGAATGGCTTAGTGGCGAGGACCTGGTTGGTCAATTCGATCACCCGGAAGCAAAACATTTTGCCACCTGCTTCTGCAAGCAATGTGGCTCTTCTTTACCCTGGCTCTCGCAAAGCGGCACCGCAATGATCATTCCGGCCGGCACGCTGGATGAAGACCCCGGGATCAAACCCACGCAGAACATATTCTGGAAAGATCGCGCGCCCTGGTGTGCGTCGGTTGATGCGTTGCCGCAATACGATGAATTGCAGCCGCGCAAGGTAAAAGACTGAGCTGATGCTATGAGCAAGTACCTTAGCTGCGTATTGATAGCTGCCTGCCTGTTACTAGCGTTACGATCGGTGCAGGCAGCCTATCCCGTCAACCCGATCCTGGTCGATGACTCGATTTATGTTTCTCAGCAAGGAATATACCGATTCGGTCGCAACCAGTCCGAACCGCTCTGGTCAAGCCTGCAGGGTGTTGAAACCTTCGAGCCCGTAATTCATGAAGCGTTGCTACTGGTTGGTAGCACGCAGGGTTTGTATGCACTTGAGCTAGAAACCGGGCGCATTGCCTGGCACATCGAGAAGCAACACACGCTATTCACACCCAGTATCTCTACCTGGGCATTTGCCGGAAGTCTGCACGGTACTCTATACGCGATCGATCCCGAGCGTGGCGACATCATTTGGCGCAGTCAGTTTCCGGGGTGGATTTATTCGCCGGTGATTAACGAGTCAACAACGCTGCTTTGGACCGGCGGGCAGGCCCACAAGATCTATGCCCTATCGGCGACAGAAGGCAGTTTGGAACACAAAATTGCGACCACCCAGGAACTGGTGTTCAGTCCGATCGACCTCGGCGATGACGAGATCGCAGTTAACCTGTTCGATGGCAATACACTTGTGATTGCGGCGCTAAACGCGTCCATTAAAGGCCTGCTCGAGGGAGATTCACAACCCACAGGTCTTCAGCGCTATGCCAACCGCATTTATCGCAGTCATCGCGATGGGACACTGGGCGTTTTCAACCTTAAAAAACTTGAATTCAGCTCGCGCAAATCGTTCGTCACACGGGACCTGAGCATGCATCCTTCGCGGCCCGGGTATCTGCTACTCAGCGACCGAGATCGCGATCTGATTCTGCTTGATCTCGAGCAGGACATTGTCATCTGTCGCCTGCAACCCGAGGGACAATGGATTTTGCCTTTCCAGACCGATGCCGGGGAAATGCTGTTTTTTCGCAAATTAATGCAACCTCCCGGCCTGGCGCTTGTCCAAACCCAGGCACAATGCAAATAAAAAAGGGGAAACCAAATGAAAACAATGAAAATGTTATGCCTGGGAGTTCTTGTATTTTTAACCGGGAGTGTCAACGCAGCAGCGCCTTTTGGAGGCGAAGAGGATGTCACCTATGCCAAGAATTTATGGCAGACCATGGTTGATGCCGGCTATGCAGGAAAGGGTGCTTTGATGTCACGCCCCTATACTGGCCAACACCCACATGGCGCAATTCTGGATACTATCTCTGGAAAAATTGCGGTAAATGGAAAACTGCATGACATTATCGTCAAGCGCAATTACGGCGGTGAAGGTGTCAGCATCGCCACTGTTGCCAATGATCCGGCGAAGTACCTGAAAGCTGTTACCGTGATGCTGAAGCGCCCGGGTTACGACCCTGAAACCAAGGACTGGTTCTGGGCCAAGTACAAGGCGGACGGTAGTATCGACACCAATCCAAAAGGTATGATGCTGGCGGGCAAGGTGGCCAAGGGTAAGCCGAAGGGTTGCATCGCCTGTCACACCGCAGCACCTGGCGGCGACATGATGTTTCTGCGGGACTAAATCGATAGCTTGAAATTATTCCCGACCGCATGCGGCCCACTTAGCGGCCCCCCAGCGCACGCTGGGTTGACGTATCGGAATCTCGCTATTACACCATCGTTACAAGATCCCGGAACTGCGCAACGCGCATTCCGGGATGACTTTTAGCTGATTCATTACCCACTTGCGCCACCCCCCGCTTCCGCGGGGGGTGGCGTTTTCTAAAATAGATTCTGCTGTTGGCGGGTAATCGTATCCATAGAAGATCCGATCGCGTTCAAAATCGTATCTGCAATCGGCGTTAGTTGTTTGTCGACGATGTGCTCATAATCGAGCTTCGCATTCTGGCACTCCAATGTTTGCGCGCCGGCAACGGTAATTACATACTCGATCCAGCTTCGGTTGCGATAACGTGAGGGCTGTTGTTTCTGCTTGAACTCGGCCTCTGCCTTGATCGCGGCCTGCGCATGCGGTGGAATATTTTTCTGGTACTCGGCAAGTTTCTTATGCAGCCGCTTACGATACACCAATTGCTGATCGAACCTGCCATCATAAAGATCCGCAACCGTCTGCCGGATGTAATCAGCATATTCTTCACCATCAAAAATCAGCCGGTACAGGGTTTGCTGAAAATCACGGGCCAACTCGGTCCAGTCGGTACGCACTGTTTCAAGACCCTTGTAAACAATTTTACGATTGCCCTGCTCGTCGTCGACAAGACCGGCATAGCGTTTTTTGCTGCCCTGCTCCGAACCGCGCATGGTTGGCATGAAGAACTGCCGGAAATGGGTCTCAAACTCCATTTCCAGGCAGGATTCGATACCGTACTCCTGCTGCAAGTGATCACACCAGTATCGATTAATTGTTGCGACCAGGTGGTTGCCGATATCAGCCGCGGCGCGATTGTCGCGCGCACCGTTTAAGGAAACGAAAACCGAATCGGTATCGCCATAGATTACCTCGTAACCTTCTGCCTCGATGAGTTTGACAGTCTGGATAATGATGTCGTGTCCACGTTTAGTGATCGAACTGGTCAGGCGGGAATCGTGTAGCCGACAGCCTGAAGTGCCAAGCACGCCGTAAAAAGAATTCATGATGATCTTGATTGCCTGCGATAAGGCGGCGTTACCGTCACGCTTGGCTTGGTCACGTGCTGCCCACAGGCTTTCAATAATTTGCGGCAAGATGTGCTCGTGCGTGTGAAAATTCGCCCCGTCATACCCCGGAATGACATCTTGCGGTTCTGCCCGTTTCGCTGCGATCTGCCCGTAAGGATCAACCCGGAAAGTCCGGATAATACTCGGGTACAGGCTTTTGTAATCGAGCACCAATACTGAATCCTGCAACCCTGGGGTGGAATCCATGACGTATCCTCCCGGTGCGCTCAGCTCTCCCTGGTAGTCGCCAATGTTCGGTGCAATGTATCCCTTGCGGTGCAAGCGCGGCAGGTAGAGATTGTCGAATGCCGCGACCGAGCCGCCCGCGCGATCCATTTCCAGGCCGGTAAGTCTGACGCGTTCGATGGAAAATCCGACCAGCTCGATTTTTTCAAAAATATCCCACACCAGTTGGCAATCTTCGAGGTTGTACGCCGCCAGGGTTTCTTTCTCCTGCTGAAACTGTCGCTTGATTTCCTTTGCCTTATAAAGAGGGTCAGAGTGTGTCTTATCGTGAATCAATTTGCCTCTATCCAGCAACTCCCGGGCTACCGATTCCAGGGCAAAGCTTGCGAAGTTATAGGTGGCCGCGCGCAGCGTATCGATGCCGTCAAGCACCACCCTTCCCGGGATCAGCACGAAGTGGTGATTGCGATCAGCCTGGGATTGCCGCCACACTGGCAGCGCAGCCCCACGGCCGATGCTGAGCGGCACTCCGAGCGCCTGTGACTTTTTCTGTAACAGCCTGAGGTCAAAATTGATCACGTTCCAACCGATCAGAATATCGGGATCGATGCTCTCGACCCAGTCGATCCATCGCTGCAGCAAGCTGGCTTCATCGGCGACATACTCGATAAGGTCGTTGTCCACTCCGTCACCGATCATCAGAACCCGGTTGGTGCTGGCAGTTACAAACGCAATTGAAAACAGCGCATCCGTTTCGTAGTCGGATTCGATATCGAGCGACATGACATCAAAATTCGGCGTGTATTCACCGGGCTGTAAACGAACGTTTTGCAGACCCTCTTTACGATAGTCCGCATCGATATCGACCGAGGCCGTGATGAAGCGTTCGCACAGGAATCGGTCGGTCGGGCGAATATCAGCTTCGTAACAGGCGATGCCGTTCTGTACCAGCCTGTCGCGTGAACGATAAAGCTGCTGCTGCGAGGTAAAGTAAACACCGTTGACCGGTTGTTCATCGAAGGTTTTCAGCTGCAGCGGTTTAATCGAAACGCCGCGAATCTTGCCGATCAGAGTGTCTGCCGTTTGTGCATCGTCTTGCCGAATAAAAAACAGGGCTTGCTGTTGATGAATCGAGACCATCAGCGGACCTTGCGCAGTAGTCAGCCAGAAGTCCAGGCGCACACCGTCCTTCTCATCAGACCATTGGCGTGTCAATAAAAATGCAGGAGTCAACGAGTCGCTTCCGAAAAAAGGTTAACTTTAACGCACATTATATTATTATCGCGGATCACCTTGTAATCATGCATCATCTTTGGAGATCACCATGCATCTTTCCCGTTTCCCGCGACTGCATTTCGCCCATCTACCCACCCCGCTCGAGCCGTTAGAGCGTATCTCCGAACATCTCGGTGGACCTAACCTCTGGATCAAGCGCGACGACTGTACCGGCCTTTCATCGGGCGGTAACAAAACGCGCAAGCTCGAATTCCTGATGGCCGAGGCAGTTGAGCGAGGTGCCGACACGATAATCACCCAGGGAGCAACCCAGTCAAACCACGCGCGCCAGACCTGCGCAATCGCGGCAAAACTCGGTTTAGACTGCCATATCCTGCTCGAAGATCGCACCGGATACCACGATGATGCCTATGCCCATAATGGCAACGTTTTGCTCGATCAGCTGCATGGTGCCTCCATCTCCATTCGCCCGGCCGACAGCGATATGAACGCGGAAATGGAGCAGCTCGGACAACAGCAGCGCGACGATGGAAGAAAACCTTATATTATTCCCGGTGGCGGCTCAAACGAAATCGGCGCACTCGGCTATGTCAACGCGGCGTTCGAACTGACCCACCAGGCAAACGAGCGCTCATTGCGGATCGATCACCTGGTGCATGCAACCGGGAGCGCCGGTACCCAGGCCGGGCTCGTCGTGGGCATGGAAGCAATGAACAGCGGTATTCCAGTCTACGGTGTCAGCGTACGCGCGCCCAAACAAAAACAGGAAGACAATGTTTATGCGCTGGCTCAGCGCACCGCCGAGTTCATGGGGCTGAGCCCGGACCTGGTGGCACGTGAAAAGGTCGTCGCCAACAGCGATTACGTCGGGGATGGCTACGGCCTACCCACCAATTCGATGGTCGAGGCCGTCAAGATGCTGGCAAGTTTTGAAGGTATATTACTGGACCCGGTGTACGCAGGTAAGGGGTTTGCAGGCCTGATCGACCTGATTCGCACAGGCCATTTCAAGAAAGGCGAAAACGTCGTCTTTCTGCACACCGGCGGTAGCGTGTCATTGTTTGCTTACCCGAAAATTTTTGATCTGCCGGGTTATAGCTGAGGCATCGATGGGACCTGGTCATGTATACCCGCAAGAGCTTAGCGTCGAATGACTAAAACCGTCTTCTCCAAGCCTTTTACCCAGCAGGAGGCCATTCCCGATGCGGGCATCGAACATGCCATAGAGATTTTACGTAGCGGCAGGCTGCATCGATACAACACACTCGAAGATGAAACTTCCGCAACGGCGTTACTGGAGCAGGAATTTGCTGCCTACATGGGCCAACGCTACTGCCTTGCCTGTACTTCGGGAGGCTACTCATTGCATATCGCGTTAAAGGCGGCCGGTATTCAGCCTGGAGAAGCGGTACTCAGTAACGCGTTCACGCTCGCGCCGGTGCCCGGTGCCATCGACAACGCCGGTGGCAAACCGGTGTTGGTCGAGATCGATCACAACTATTGTGTCGACCTGGCGCATCTTGAAACCATGATGCAGCAGTCAAAGGCACGCTTCTTCATGATTTCACACATGCGTGGGCACATCGCAGATATGACTGCGGTGACTGAACTCTGTAAAAAATATGGGGTAACGCTAATCGAGGATTGCGCGCATACCATGGGCGCGCACTGGAACGGCAAAAGATCGGGCAGTTTTGGCAAAATTGCCTGCTTCAGCACCCAGACTTACAAACATCTAAACTCGGGCGAAGGTGGTTTCCTGACTACCGATGACGACGATATCATCGCACGAGCCATCATCTACTCCGGTTCTTACATGCTGTATGAACGCCACGGCACCGTGCCCGACCCCGATGTGTTTGCCGATATCAAGCTCGATACCCCGAATTACAGTGGCCGCATGGATAACCTGCGCGCGGCGATCCTGCGCGCTCAATTACCGGGCCTCGATCAAAATTGCGCTCGCTGGAATGACCGCTACCGGGCGCTGGAACAACGCCTGGCACAAAATTCGCGGATTCTGCTACCCCAAAGACCTGAGCAGGAATCCTATGTTGGCAGTTCGCTCCAGTTCCGCATCGCAGATTTTGACGAGCAACAGGTGTCAGCATTCATCGACGGCTGCGCGACCCGGGGCGTAGAACTCAAGTGGTTCGGAGGTGCCGAACCGCATGGTTTTACCAGCCGTTACGATAGCTGGCGCTATACTGGTAATGCACAGCAGCTGCCTCGAACACTGGAAATCCTGGCGACTACTTTCGACCTGCGTATTCCGCTAACGTTTTCGATTAATGATATGGAAACTATCGGCAGCATCATCGACGAAGAGGTCTCGGAAATCCTGAGCTAGATTAGGTCAATCCTGCGGTAATGAAAATTTAGCAGCATGACACTATTACAAGATCCCGGCGCGGGCGGGCCGCGCAGGCGCCGGGATGACATTTTAGTCTGGAGTCATTCCGATACGTCGGGCCGCCGCTAAGCGAGCTGGGCAAGTCGGGGTGACGATTTAGTTGTGCTACTGGGATTGTTGCTGCAGCTGTTTCATCATTTCCTGCATCTGTTCCATTTGTTGCTGCATTTCCTCGGTCATCTGCCCACCGCCCTGTTGTATTTGCTTCATCAGTTCGTCCATGTCGGGCATATTTTCCTTCATTTGCTGGGTTTGCTGTGTGGCCTCATTCATCTTGTCACTCATATCAACGACCTTCATATCGGCTGGCAGCGCGTAGTGATTGCCGGCAAATTTTTTGTTCGTATCGACCGCGAGCACTTCCGATTCCAGCTTGCCATTTTGATCGATCATACGCATCGGCACTCCGCTCGATTCGATCATATCGGCTTGTTGCATGTTGGCTTGATCACATACCGACATCATTCCGCTCATACCCCCCCTCATACTACGGGTATGTTGTTGCATGCTGCGCATCGACTCAAAAATCGCACGTACATTGTTATTTTTTAGCAATTTTCTCGAGGCATAAATGGTACCGCAACTCTCTCCATTCGCGATCAATTCGTATTTGCGTGTGGAATAACCTGCAATCTTCGGCCCGCCACCTTTATCTTTTAGTTTTACGCTGATTATTGAATCGTTTGCGACAACACCTCCCTTGCCCATGCTGGTCTTCATTATTTCGCCACGCTCGGTGTCTACCATATTAAATTCGCCACTTGCATGATCGATGATTACATAACTCGGCATTTGCTTGTCTTCGATGCGCGCCATCTTGCCATTGCTGCTAAAGGTACTCGTGCGCCCCTCTCCATCCCTGATTGTAAACTGCACATCAGCAAGCGCGGCACCGGATGCTAAAAAAAAGGATAAACAGATGATTAGGTATTTCTTCATGATCGGGTCCCTTATCTATTTCACTGAAATCTATTCCATGATACTACTTACAATATGAAATCTCATGCGCGCGTTGTCGTTATAGGTGGCGGCATCGCCGGTTGTTCAACACTCTATCATTTGACCCGCGAAGGCTGGACCGATGTCGTGTTGGTGGAGCGTGACGAATTGACTTCGGGCTCGACCTGGCATGCAGCCGCCCAGGTCACCCAGTTTGGCGGCAACCAGACCATGGTTGCACTCAAACGTCACAGCATCGATCTGTATCGCGAACTCGCTGCCGATCCGGAAAACCCGATCTCCTACCATATCACCGGCGGGATGCGCCTTGCGCATACCCGTGACCAGGTCGACACCTACCGACATTTCATCGGCATGGCAGCCGGTATGGGCGTAGAAATGGAATTCATCGACGCCGATGAAGCGGGTAGGCGCCATCCACTGATGAATACCCAGGGATTACTGGGCGCCTGGTGGGACCCGCTCGATGGTGATATCGACCCGGCCGGGATAACCTTTGCCCTGGCACGCAAGGCGCGCGAGGCGGGCGCCGAGGTTTATCGATTCAATCCAGTCGAAAAAATAACCCGCAAACCCGGTGGTGAATTTATTGTTCACACCAAAAACGGCGACATCACCTGCGAAAAAGTGGTCAACGCCACCGGGTACCGGGTGAACGAGGTTGGCAACATGCTCGGCGTGACCCATCCGGTTACCTCGATGGAGCATATGTATTTCCTGACCGATACCATGCCGGAGCTCGAGGCGCTCGATTTTCGGGTGCCCGTCATCCGTGATCCCGGGGGTGATTTCTACAGTCGCCAGGAAAAACTGGGTTTGCTGATCGGAGTCTACGAACAAGGCTGTCATACCTTTGGCATGGACGGAATCGATCCGGATTTCACCCAGGCCCTTTGCCCTTCCGACCTCGATCGCTGTCTCGATAACATGGAACACATATTCGAGCGACTGCCCGCACTGACCGAATCGGGTATTCACACGGTCATCAACGGTCCGATAACCTACACCATCGACGGGGCACCGCTGATTGGGCCTATTCCAGGCCTGGAAAACGCTTACTGCGCAATCGGCCTGCGCGCCGGTATCGGTGAATCCGGTGGTCACGGCAAGTTGCTCGCCGAAATGATCGTGCATGGCGAATGCGAATGGGATGCCTGGTTTCTCGATCCTCGCCGTTTCACCCAGTACGCCAACACCGAACATACCTGCCTGAAAGCGATCGAGGATTACCAGAACGAGTTTCACTATCACATGCCGCATGAGCACCGCCCCGCATCTCGTCTGGCGCGCACCACCCCGCTCTACCCGGTGCTCGATCAATTGAACTGTGCCTGGGGTGTCGTCAACGGCTGGGAGCGCGCCCTGTTTTTCAAACCGGATACCGATTTCGTTGACGAACACAGTTATCGGTTTACTCCGACCAAAGCCGTGGTCGCAACAGAAGTTAAACATTTGCAGCAGCATGTCAGTATCATGGAAGTGTCCGGATTCAACCGCTATGAAATCAGTGGTGACGGTGTCGAAGCATTTCTCGACCAGATGATTTGTGGCCGCCTGCCAACCGAGATTGGCAAGCTCGGACTGTGTTACCTGCTCACTGAAAAGGGCAATATCTTAAGCGAGGCAACCCTCGTAAGGCTTGACGAGAATTGCTACTGGTGGGGTTCGGCCGCGGCCGCCGAGTGGCACGACCGGGACTGGCTGAATCGATTTAAACCCGATTCAGTCACGATTACCGAAATGGTGAACAGCCACACCATCCTGGTGGTTGCAGGTCCGAATTCACGTGCTCTACTACAGTCGGTCTCGCCACGTTGCGACTGGTCCGGTGAGGCTTTCCCCTGGTTACGCATCCGCCAGATGTTTATCGGTCATGCCGAAGTGACCGCGATGAGTGTCAGTTTCTCAGGTGAACTTGCCTACGAATTGCACGTGCCGAACGAGCAGCTTTACCTGGTCTGGCAAGTATTGAACGAAGCCGGTAAAGCTTTCGATCTCGGTTACTTCGGGCTTTACGCAACCGAGTCGATGCGTCTCGAAAAAGGCTACCTGCACTGGAAGGCGGATCTGATTTATGAGCACAATCCATTCGAGGCAAGACTCGATCGTTTCGTCAAACTGGACAAGGCCAGTTTTATCGGCAAGCAAGCATTGCTGGAACAGGTCGATCGTGGTCCTCGTAAACTGATGGTCTCGATCATGGTTGATTGCGATATCGCCAGCGCCCATGGCGGCGATCCGGTCTTTGCAGACGCGCAGCAAGTGGGCTCGGTTACCTCGGCGGGTTATGGTCATCGGGTCGAAAAGAATATAGCCTATGCCTACGTCAATCCTGACCAGGCTGAAATCGGTACCAGGCTCAGTGTCGGCATCCTGGGCGAGAAATACGATGCAATAGTGGTGAAACCGATTCTCTATGATCCTGAAAACCAGTTGGTACGCACATGAGTGATTCTGCCAGACCCAGGCGGCGCAGAGGTGGTAGCCGTGAGGCGATGCTCGCAAAACGTAGCAAGCCGCCGGCGATCAATCCGGCACCCGCCGGCCCAACCGGTGGGCAGTATCGACCGTTAACCGATTCCCAGGTCGAGCAAATTTACGCAACCTCGATTCGAATGCTGGCCGAGCTTGGCATGGGAGATTCGCCACGGGCGCTGACCGACCAGGCGCTCAACTGCGGCGCGACTATAAACGACCTCGGCCGCCTGTGCTTTTCGCAGGATATGGTCGAGGATATTATCGACGGCGCCTGCAAGTCCTTTATATTTCATGGCCGTGACGAAAAATACAGTTTCGAAGTCGGTGGCGATCGTGTCTATTTCGGCACCGGCGGCGCCGCGGTGCAAACCCTGGATCTCGATTCCCACGTTTATCGTCCATCGACATTGGAAGATTTATTCGGCTTCACACGTCTCGTCGATACCCTGCCGAACATATCCTGGTTTACCCGCTGCTGTGTTGCCACCGATGTACCCGATATCCTCGAGCTCGATGTCAATACCGCCTATTGCCTGATGCGCGGCACGCAAAAACCGGTGGGCACCAACTTCACCATTGGCGAGCATGTCGACCCGATCGTCGACATGTTTGACTGGGTAGCAGGAGGTGAGGGAAAGTTTGCCGAGAAGCCGTTTTGTAAAGTACACATAAGTCCGATAATTTCGCCGATGCGCTATGGTGAGGACGCCTTTGACGTCGCCCTGGCCAGTATTCGGCGCGGTATGCCGATTAACGCCATTGTAGCCGCCATGTCGGGGGCGACTTCACCCGCGACAATCGACGGTATGCTCGCAGCGTCATTTGCCGAAACCCTCGCGGCATTGGTCATGGTCAATATTTTTGCGCCCGGTTACCCGATGATATTTTCCAACTGGCCTTTTGTCATCGACTTGCGCACCGGTGCATTCTGCGGCGGCGGTGGAGAAATTTCGATTCTGAACGCGGGCGCCGCCCAGCTGGCGAATCATATCGGCGTACCTTCCGGTGTCGCCTCGAGCATGTCTGATGCAAAAGCGGTGGATGCACAAATGGGGATGGAAAAAGCGTTGTCATCGCTCGCCTGTGGATTGTCCGGAGCCAATATGGTTTACGAATCTTCGGGCATGATGGCAAGCCTGCTCGGCGTCTCTTTCGAGGCCTTCCTGCTCGATAACGAAATGTTGTCGCACGTCTACCGCATGATTCGCGGGGTTGAAGTGACCGAGGAAACCCTGGCCTTCGAGGCGATGAAAAACGTAATTACCGGGGAGGGTCATTTCATCGGTGAAACCCAGACCATGTAAGCGATGGAACGCGATTACTTTTATCCAAAACTGGGAGATCGCCTCGAACCGACGACCTGGGCCGAAGGCGGTGCGCAGGATGCCGCACAAAGAGCCAACCAGGAAGTTCGCGAGATCTTATCCCGACATCAACCGAATTACATCGATCCAGCGGTCGATGCGAAAATCCGAAGTAAATTTAATATCCTGTTACCCTGACACCGAGCCTGGTCACGAGATCCGATACGTCAACCCAGCGTGCGCTGGGGGGCCGCTGGCGCCGGGATGACGCCCTTCGGGTGTCACTTTTTCAACTGGACTAGCGGCGGGAACAATTCGAACTCGCGCAGGCTTTCAGCAAGAATCGCGGTAAAACTGTTTTTTAGTCGAGGCTCGGAAAACACATTCTGTATATCCATGACATCGAAATAACGATGCGCCTCGTAATTTGGATTCCATAGAATTAGCGGGCACTCCTGTTTGGAATAAATTGCGGTGCCCATACCCTTGTGGATCGAGCGGACTTCGATTTCCCGGGTCTCATCATTTTCATTCAGGTAAAGGCAGGAATTGACCTCGACTTCAAAAATCTTTTCGAGAGCGGAGCGCGGGTGAATTTCGCCAATGACGTGAACCATGCGGGTAACGTCGGCATCCGGATCAACCAGGTTGAAAGGGCCTTGAACATCATCACGGGCAAACCTGTAACCGTCATCCTGGTAAATAATTTTACCAATAACCAGCACACTCTCGATAATGTTGGCCGCATAGTATTTTGATATGTCGTGGAATATGTCTTCCATACGAGTCCCGGTTCTTGTACGTCCTTTATACGTCTGTTATTAGTGGATGAAGATAATACTTTGGAGTATAGATTAACATCATGTTTTAACAGTCAAATAATGGCTCCTGTCGCAAGAACATCGGTCATTGCGCGAATCCGTAACAGTTGCTAGATTCTGCTTATTACCCGAATGGAGATAACCATGCCTGGGGAAAAACCTAAATTCTGCATATCGCGCGCCGAAGCTGCGCATTTAGAACCGATGCACGGATACCGTGACTGGCTCAAGGTTCGCGACCTGGGCTTCTGCGATGCAACCCAAGGTGCAATCGATGTCTGAATTTTTTAAGTCACATGTTGTCGAAGCCGACCCCCTGATCGGTGAGGCACTGACAAATGAACTACAGCGCCAACAGACACAGATCGAATTGATTGCATCGGAAAACATCGTCAGCCGAGCGGTACTCGATGCACTGGGGCACCCGATGACCAATAAAACGCTCGAGGGTTACCCCGGCAATCGCTTTCATGGCGGTGGTGAATTTGTCGATGTGGTGGAGCAGGCAGCGATCGATCGCGCCCGCGAATTGTTTGCCTGTAGCTATGTTAACGTGCAGCCGCATTCAGGTACCCAGGCAAACCAGGCGGTATTTTTTGCGGCCGTAAAACCAGGTGACAAAATATTGAGTCTAAACCTGGCGGATGGCGGCCATCTTAGCCATGGTGCTAACCCGAATTTATCGGGCCGCTGGTTCGCCGCCCATCACTATGGGGTCGACAAGGAAACCGGGCTTATTGATTACGAAGCAGTCGCGCGTATGGCCAGGGAGATTCGACCAGCACTGTTGATTGCCGGTGGTTCGGCGTATCCGCGCAGAATCGATTTTGAACGATTGCGTCATATCGCGGACTCGGTCGATGCCCTTTACCTGGTTGATATGGCACATTTTGCCGGCCTGGTGGCCGCTGGCGTTCATCCTTCCCCGCTGCCCCATGCCGATATCGTAACCTGTACCACCACCAAAACCATGCGCGGTCCGCGTGGCGGCTTAATTCTGGCGCGTGATGCGAGCTGGGCAAAGCAACTCCAGTCCGCCGTTTTCCCGGGCGTACAGGGCAGCCTGCACAGCCAGGTCATCGCCGCCAAGGCGGTGTGCCTCGGTGAAGCCCTCACCAATGGTTTCAAACACTATGGGAAACAAGTCGTTGAAAATGCGCGCATGTTGGGCCAATCGTTGTCGGAGCATGGCATAAAACTGGTTAGTGGCGGCACCGACACCCATATGGTACTGCTCGATTTTTCTGCCCGTGGCCTGAAAGGCCAGCAGGTTCAGGATGGCCTCGCCCAGGTTAACCTCACCTCCAACAAGAACCCGATTCCATTCGATTCGACAAAGCCTTCCGAATGGGCGGGACTGCGTCTCGGTGTTGCCGCCGCAACCACGCGCGGCCTGCAGGTCGAAGATTTCAAATTGCTTGGTGAGATAATTGCGCGAACCATCGAGCGCTGCGAGCAGAATTCGGATAACCAGGCTCGGGAGGACCGGGACAAGGTCCTGGAATTATGTGAGCGTTTCCCGATCTACCGCTAAGACCACTTGCCATTCTGGGAAAATTGCGTTTTCAGGAAATCCATCTGATCGGAGAGAATGTTCTTGTTCGCGAGGTAGAAAAACTCGTAGCGATTTGGTACGAATGGAACCGCGAGCAGCTGCATGCCGGCTTCTTCTGGAGTATGATTGGCTTTTCGATGATTACAACGCTTGCACGCGGTAACGACATTGGTCCAGCTATCGGTACCACTGCGTGACACGGGTAGAATGTGATCGCGCGAAAGATTATCCACGGGAAACTCGCCACCACAGTACATGCACAGGAATTGATCGCGGCGGAACAGGTAACTATTGACCAGCGGTGGCACAAAGTCGTTAAGCTTGATGCTGCCGTCACTCGCCAGGATACTCGGTAACGATAGCACCGATTGCCGCCCCATGCGGTTGATCCCACCCCTGATTTCAAACGCGTTTTCCCCCAACGCCCAGACGACCTGATCCTTTACCACCAACGTTGCGGCTTCTTCGCGCGAAATCCAGTCAATCGGCATCCCGGCTTTGTTCAACCTCAGGATTTTTGCATTCCTCATCGCTTTATTATGCCTTACAAATTCGTCAGGTAAACCCCTGATTTCATAACCAAAATCCGAGATCCCTGCTATTTTCACTGAGGTTAGCACAGATCCGCAAATTCAACTTCAGATACAAGTATAGAAAACGCTTTCGCAATGACCCCAAATTTGCTTAGATTGTTGCACTATTGTTACAGCTTTATGACTCCCGGGAGAGGTTCCATTGGATATATCTGGGGCACAGATTGCAGTCGACAGCAATGGCTCACTCGACACAGCCAAACCCCGGATAATCCCGGGGCCACTTAAGTCATGAAGTCTTTCCCGTTCGCGCTCTATGACGCGTTTTCTGCCACTACCTTCGGCGGCAGCCAGGCAGCCGTGCTCATCGACGCGAAACAAATCAACACTGCCGAACGTCGACGCATCGCGCGCGAGATAGGTATGCCGGCAACTGCCTTTGTCGACAGTTATGCCGAGGACTGGATCGAGGTTCAGTTCATGTCGACCGTGATGGAATTGCCAATGTGTGGGCACGGCACTATCTGTCTGCTGACGCATATGCTCGAATCAAAGCGCATCAGCCTGGCCAGGCAATCGACGCGACAGATCGAGTTACGCTTACCCAAATCGAATGCCAATGTAGGTTTGAGTATGCGCGATGATGATCGTTACCAGGTGATGCTGGACATCACGGCCCCACGCTTTGAACCGCCACCACCCCATACCGGGGGCTTGCTAAAAGTGCTGGGGCTGGAAGCCGATGCGCTCGCGTCCGATTTACCGCTCGAAACCGCTCGCGGTGATTTCGTTCACCTGGTGGTGCCTCTCACCGGGCTAGATGCAATGCATGCGATTCAGCCCGACTTCAACGGGATGATCGAATTCTGCCAGGCCTATGGCATCGAAACGATCGCGGTATTCTGTA
>CAXMSP010000129.1:0-4223 GCA_964196225.1 uncultured Gammaproteobacteria bacterium
TTCGCTAGGGTACTCATAGGAGCCTTTTTCGGATTACTTCTGAGTACCCTATATTACTCCAGCTTACCAGTAGTGGATACCTCTAATATAAAAATTATTAGGATTTTCAGTGACTTAGATAATGAATTCTTTTAGAATTAAAGACCAATAAAATTGGTACCGGAGGGGGGACTCGAACCCCCAAGGTGTTACCACCAGCGGATTTTGAATCCGCCGCGTCTACCAGTTCCGCCACCCCGGCAAGGAGCGCGCATTCTAATTCAAAATATATCCAAGTGGTAGCCTAGGCGTTATGATACGCCGTTTTTCAATCTAACCTGACGATGCAACTCAGCGATTTCGACTACCATCTCCCCGAGCAGCTGATCGCGCAGGCCCCGCTGGCCGAACGCAGCGCCTCGCGCTTGCTGCTGGTTGACCCGCTCAGCGATCAATTCACGGACAAACGTTTCACCGATCTCCCGAGCTTGCTTGAAAGCGGTGATCTATTGGTATTCAACGATACGCGTGTTATTCCGGCACGCCTGTTTGGACAGAAACAAAGTGGCGGCAGGGTCGAAGTCCTGGTCGAGCGTGTGCTTGACGATGAAACCCTGCTCGCGCACATACGCGCCAGTAAGGCGCCAAAACCGGGTACGCGACTACTTCTCGAAAACCAGATCGAATGCGTGATGCAGGCTCGCAAGGAAGATCTTTTTGTGCTGCATCAGGGCGACAAACCCTGGCTCGAGCTGCTTGAGCAATGCGGCCACGTGCCTTTGCCTTCCTACATACAGCGTGCCGACGCCGATTCCGACCGCGAACGCTACCAGACGGTGTATGCCACAAATCCCGGTGCCGTGGCGGCGCCCACCGCGGGACTGCATTTTGACGATGCCATGCTCGATGCCCTGCACCAACAGGGCGTCAGATCCGCCCACGTCACGTTGCATGTGGGTGCCGGAACCTTTCAGCCGGTGAGGGGAGACGATATTGACAGCCACGTCATGCATGCGGAACGGTTCGAGGTTTCGGCATCGGTGGTCGATGCAATAACACAAACCCACGAGCAAGGAGGTCGCGTTATTGCGATCGGCACTACCGTGGTCCGCAGCCTCGAGACTGCAGCGGCAACTGGTAAACTGCTGCCGATGCAGGGAGAATCGAAGTTGTTTATCAAACCCGGTTACCGCTTTAAGGTCGTAGATGCAATGCTGACCAATTTTCATTTGCCGAAATCCACCTTGCTGATACTGGTCAGTGCGTTTGCCGGAACCGGGCTGATGCGCCAGGCCTACGCGCATGCGGTTTCGCAACAATACCGTTTCTTCAGTTACGGTGATGCGATGTATATAAATGTCCGAACAGTGCGAGACTAATAATGAAGTTCACCTTCGATAAGACCGATGGTCTGGCCCGTCGTGCCCGCCTGACCTTCACGCGCGGCACGGTCGAAACCCCGGCCTTCATGCCGGTCGGTACCTACGGCACCGTGAAGGCGATGACGCCCGAGGAACTGACCGATATCGGCACACAGATTATCCTGGGCAATACTTTTCATTTAATGTTGCGGCCGGGAACGGAGATCATCAAAAAACATGGGGACCTGCACGACCTGATGAACTGGCAGGGCCCGATCCTGACCGATTCGGGTGGTTTCCAGGTGTTCAGTCTCGCCAAGATGCGCAAGATAACCGAGCAGGGCGTCACCTTCGCTTCCCCGGTCGACGGTGCCAAGGTTTTCCTCAGCCCGGAGGTATCAATGCAGGTGCAGCGTGATCTGGGTTCCGATATCGTGATGTGCTTCGACGAGTGTACGCCATACCCGGCTGCCGAGGATATTGTGCGCGATTCAATGCAGCTATCGTTGCGCTGGGCCGAGCGCAGCAAGGCCGCATTTGCCGATAACCCGAATTCGCTGTTCGGAATTGTACAGGGCGGCACCTATGCGGATTTACGCACCGAATCGGCGCAGGGACTTATCGAAATCGGGTTCGATGGTTATGCCATCGGCGGCTTGTCGGTTGGCGAGGCGGCCGACGAACGCAATGCCACGCTGGACGCGCTACTGCCGGTTTTGCCGATCGACAAACCGCGTTATCTGATGGGCGTGGGGAAGCCCGAGGACCTGGTCGAGGGCGTGCGTCGCGGCGTCGATATGTTTGACTGCGTCATTCCGACACGAAACGCGCGTACCGGTTACCTTTACACGCATGACGGCATCATTCGCATACGCAACAGCCGTTATACAGACGATATTCGAGCGCTGGACCCGGACTGCGGTTGTTACACCTGTCAACATTACTCGCGTGCCTACTTGCGCCACCTCGACAAATGCGGGGAAATTCTCGGCGCTCGCCTGAATACCGTCCATAATTTGTATTACTTTCAGGAATTGATGCGCCGGATTCGTGCCGCCATCGAGGACGACTGTTATGAGAGCTTTAGCGAGAACTTTTACCAGCGTTACCGGTCTGAAAATTAAACCCGAATTTACCGTTTCCGCCTTGTGGGTTACCCGTCCTAGTGGCATAATACGCGCCGCTCAGGGTAGGGCCCTGGGCCAGTAAATCGCAAATCATAAGGTAGATCAAAAATGAGTTTCTTTATAAATGATGCTTTGGCGCAAGATGCCGGAGGAGTGGGTGGCACCCTGGAGTTGATTCTGCCGTTGCTGCTGATGTTCGGTATTTTCTACTTCTTGTTAATCCGTCCCCAGCAGAAGAAGGCCAAGGAACACAAAACCATGGTTGGAGCACTCGGCAAGGGTGATGAAATTATTACTAACGGCGGGCTTCTGGCCAAGATTACCGACGTCGACGAAAATTTCCTGACCTGTAAAATTTCGGATAACGTCGAAGTCAAGATTCAACGCCACGCGATCTCCTCGGTATTGCCCAAGGGCACGATCAAGAACCTGTAATCGCGATGGTCAATCGTTATGCTCCCTGGAGATATATTCTCCTCATCCTGATTATTGCCATTGGTGCAGTCTACGCTACGCCCAATCTCTATGGCGAGGATCCGGCGTTGCAGATTACCCATCGGGTAAATCTGGTTGATGAGGGTGAATTGAACAATATCAGGAGTACGCTTGAAACTGAGGCTATTGATTTTCGCTCGCTAGAGCTTGACGGAAACAATGTGCTGGTTCGCTTTGACTCGGAAGAAGCACAGCTTAAGGCATCGACACAACTGCGCGAGGCTTTGTATGCGAGTGATCGTCGCTACAGTATCGCCCTCAATCTTGCACCGGCTACCCCCGAATGGCTCACCGCGCTGAGTGCGTTACCGATGTATCTCGGACTGGATTTGCGCGGCGGAGTGCATTTCCTGATGGAAGTCGATATGGAAGCCGCGATCGAAAAATCTCTCGAGCGTTCAGCGGGCGAGCTGCGCAGTTTCATGCGTGAGGAAAAAATTCGCTACAAGGCAGTGCAGGCTACAGCGAAAAAAATAAGTGTACGCTTTGGCAGCCTTGAAGATCGTGATGCGGCAAAATTGCTGCTGGAAGAAGAATACCGGGACTTCGTACTTGCCGATAGTAATGATGACCGCAACTGGTTTGTCGATATCGGCTTCAATCCTACCGCACTCGAAGAGGAAAGACGTTCTGCGATCGAGCAGAATATATCCACGCTGAAAAACCGGGTCAACGAGCTTGGTGTTGCTGAACCGGTGATACAGCGCCAGGGTGCAGAGCGTGTCGTGGTGCAACTACCCGGGGTACAGGACACCGTCAGGGCAAAGGAAATCCTCGGCGCCACCGCAACTCTGGAATTTCGCCTCGTGCATGGCAGCTTTGCGGAATGGAGCGCCGCCCAGGCTAACGGCAAGGCCCCGATTGGTACCCGGCTCTATACGCAAAGCGATGGTTCCCCGGTTTTGCTGAAACGCAGCGTTATTGTTACGGGTGATCAAATTGTTGGTGCTGCCTCGGGTATTGATCAACAAAGTGGTACGCCCGATGTCACCATCACGATGAATGCCAAGGGCGCCGATCGCATGGCTAAAATCACACGCGAAAATATCGGCAAGCCGATGGGTGTGGTTTTTATCGAGGATAAGTTCGAATTCCGCGATGTAGACGGGGAAAAGCGGCGTATTCGTACCACTGAATCACAGGTCATTAATGTTGCCACGATCCGCGATCAACTCAGTAAGCGATTTCATATCACCGGGCTAGACAGCACCCGTGAGGCGCGCGACCTGGCCTTGTTACTCCGTGCCGGCGCATTGCGCGC
>CAXMSP010000130.1:0-18890 GCA_964196225.1 uncultured Gammaproteobacteria bacterium
GGCGAAGAGTTCGCCATGGTGCTAATGGATATTACCATCGAACAGGCACAACAATCACTGGAACGCTTTCGAGAAAAAATCGCGAGCCACAATTTTCCCAACGTAGAACAGGTAACCGTCAGCATCGGCTTTACCGAATTCGATAAAAGCCTTTCGATGGATGAATTGATCGGCCAGGCTGACAGCGCGCTCTATTACTGCAAGACAACCACCCGCAACGTGGTGCATAGCTACAATGAACTGTTCGAAAAGGGATTGATCCCGGAAGTCAAGCCACCCAAGTCCCCCAGCGTCGAAATCTTCTAATACTATTCACCACCAAACGGTAATTAACTAGTCTGGCGTGGACATGTGGACGTCTTTGCGGGAACGCCGTTAATCAAGCTATCTCGGGTGTATGGTCGCAAAAGTGTAGCGAGGCATGGAGCCGAGCTTCAAGCGATTCCATGGATGGACCAACCGGCGCTTGCACCGGTTGGGAGCGTCTTTTGCGAGCATACACCCGAGATAGCGTTTGAACTGATTTAAGTGACGGATTCGTCGAGGAATTTTTTGACGACTGGCGAGAAATGCTCGTCATCGATCAGGAAGGCGTCGTGACCATTCACCGAATCGATTTCGACATAATCGACATTGGTGCCAGTATCCCGCATAACGTCCGCAATCTCTTGCTGCTGCCTGGCAGGAAACAGAATATCGGTTGTTACGCCAACCACCAGGGCCTTGTTAACCTTGAGTTTCGACATACCATCGCTAATCGAATCGCCATGTTCGGCAATATCGAACCAGTCCATCGTGCGGGACAGGTAGAGATAGCTGTTGGGATCGAAGCTGTTGATAAATTTTTGTGCATTGTATTCAAGATAGTTCTCGATCTCGAATTCACGCTCGAAGCGTTTTCCGGTCAGTTTTTTCGCCGGCAGGCGACTGCGATCAAACTTGGAATTCCATTCGTCCGCGGCTCGATAAGACACCAATCCAAGCTTGCGTGCCAGCGACATCCCCACCAATGGCTTGCTGTCATCGGTGTAGCGTCCTCCATTCCAGGCGGGATCACTGCGAATAATCTCCCGCTGCAATGAGCGCAACGCTATCGTCAGCGGCAGCGCCTGGGTAGCCGCTGATATCGATACCAGGTATTCGATATCGTCCGGATACTGCATCGCGTAGGCGATGGATGACATGCCCCCCATCGACGAGCCTACCGCCGCATGCAATTTCTCAACGCCGAGTTCGCGCATCAGGTAGTACCCGGAGCTCGCAATATCCTCGACGGTAACGTCCGGAAAGTCAGCGCCATACATCTGACCGGTCTCAGGGTTAGTAGATCCAGGTCCGGTACTACCGTAACAACCACCCAGGGTATTGGCACAAACCACGTAAAATCGGTTGGTATCGATGGCCTTGCCAGGCCCAATCATGTATTCCCACCATCCGGGTGAGGCATCCTGGGCGGACGATGCGGCGTGTGCACTCGGCGACAGGCCGGTAAATATCAATATTGCGTTATCCGCCGTGTCGGACAGGGTACCCCAGGATTCGTAAGCAAGAGTCACCTCGGGCAGGCGACCACCGCGCCACATCTTGAAACCGTCATCGCCCAGGTTGCGAAGCGTTACCTGCCGGGTAGCCTTGGTGGTAAAACTGTAAGCGTTTTCTTCATCTGCCATAAACAGGGCCTTGGATCATTATTTCTTGATCGGCAGAGTTACTTCAAATATCGAGCATACGTTGCAGCGCGATGCGGGCATTATTTGCGACATCCTGCGGAACCGAGATTTGATTAACAATATTACCTTCAACCAGGTTCTCAAGCACCCAGGCCAGGTGCTGGGGATCAATCCGAAACATGGTCGAGCACATACAAACCATGGGCGACATGAATTGCACGGTCTTATTTTGGCTTGCAAGCGTCTGGTGTAACCGATTGACCAGGTTCAGCTCAGTCCCAACCAGCCATTGAGTGCCCGGCTCAGCATCGGTTATTGTCTTGATGATGTATTCGGTGGAACCAACATAGTCTGACATCTGGCAGACTTCGAAGCTGGCTTCGGGATGTGATATCACGTAGCCATTCGGAAACTCACTGCGAAAGTTTTCGATCTGCTCGGGTTTGAACATCTGGTGCACCGAGCAAAAACCCTTCCACAGAATCATCCTGGCCTGCTTGATCTGTTCTGTGGTCAGACCACCCATTGGCAGGTCGTAATCCCAGACCACCATTTCCTCGAGCGGTATGTCCATCCTGTAGCCGGTGTTTCTACCCAGATGCTGATCCGGGAAAAATAATACCTTTTCGCGCCGCTCAAAAGACCACTCGAGCACTTTCTGCGCGTTGGTGGAGGTACAGATTATGCCGCCATGCTCACCACAAAAAGACTTCAGGTTTGCGGCCGAATTGATGTAGGTTACCGGCGTCACGCATTCTTCCGCGTCCAGCACCGAGTTCAGTTCATCCCAGGCGCGCTGTACCTGTTCGAGATCGGCCATATCGGCCATCGCGCAACCCGCAGACAAATCTGGCAGAATCGAAACCTGTTCTGGACGCGAAATAATATCGGCCACTTCGGCCATAAAGTGGACCCCGCAAAAGACGATATACTCAGCCCTGGAGTCGGCAGCATGACGCGACAGTTTTAACGAATCTCCCGAAAAGTCCGCATGCTTGAAGATCTCGTCTCGCTGATAATGATGGCCAAGAATAACCACGCGATCACCCAGTACTTCCCTGGCACGGATAATGCGCTTTTCGCAATCCTCATCATTTAAGGATGCGTAGGGTTGCAGATCAATTGCGGTAGCGGCCATGATTTACACTATTTGTCAGACGAATAGAAAATTCTATCACTTGCGGCATCTGCTGCCAATTGCGCTATTCCTCGTTCTGAGGCTTACGCAGCCGAATCGAGAGCTCACGTAACTGTCGCTCGCTCACCGCGGCAGGCGCCTGGGTCAGCAGACAGGAAGCGGTTTGTGTCTTGGGGAAAGCCATCACATCGCGAATCGAGCTGGCGCCAGCCATCAGCATGACCATGCGGTCGAGGCCAAAGGCAATCCCGCCATGCGGCGGACAACCGTAGTTCAACGCGGTAAGCAGAAAACCGAACTTTTCTTCCGCTTCCTGTGCGTCGATTCCTAGCAACTTGAAGACTCGATGCTGCATCTCCAGTTTGTGTATACGCACCGAGCCACCACCGAGTTCGGTTCCATTCAGGACCATATCGTAGGCGCGCGACAGCGTGCCGCCTGGATCGGCTTCGAGTTCATCAGGGTTATCAGTCGCTGGTGCCGTGAATGGATGATGCAGCGCATTCCAGCGTTTCTCACGTTCGTCGTACTCAAACATCGGGAAATCAACCACCCATAAAAAACGCCATCCCGTCTCAACCAGGCCTCGGTCCTGACCGATCTTCAAGCGCAAAGCACCCAAAGATTCGTTCACCACAGTCGCCTTGTCGGCACCAAAGAAAATCAAATCGCCGGATTCGGCAACTGTGCGCTCGAGAATTGTCTGGATCGCTTCATCGGGCAGAAACTTCAGTATCGGCGATTGCAGACCCTCTCGACCCTTGGAAACATCGTTGCACTTTATATAGGCAAGTCCCCTGGCACCGTAAAGACCAACAAACTCGGTATAGTCATCGATCTCCTTGCGCGTCAACTCGTTGCCAGCCGGCACGCGCAACGCAGCCACCCTGCCCTGTGGATCGTTTGCGGGACCCGAAAACACCTTGAATTCGACATCCTTGAGTACATCAGATACGGTTTGTAGCTCGAGCTTGATCCGCAGATCGGGTTTATCTGAACCAAAGCGTTCCATCGCCTCCTCCCAGGACATCCGCGGAAAAACACTATCGACCTCCGCAGAGAGCACCTCGGTGAACAAGCCCCGCATCATCGACTCCATCATTCCCATGATTTGTCCTTCGTCCATGAACGAAGTCTCGATATCAAGCTGCGTAAATTCAGGCTGTCGATCGGCGCGTAAATCTTCATCACGGAAACAACGTACAACCTGGTAATAGCGATCCATGCCCGACATCATCAGCAATTGCTTGAACAGCTGAGGTGACTGGGGTAACGCGAAAAATGCACCGGGATGGGTGCGACTCGGCACCAGGTAATCGCGTGCGCCTTCCGGGGTTGCCCTGGTCAGCATCGGGGTTTCGATATCGAGGAATTCGTTACTTTCCAGCCAGCTACGCAGAAAGTGTGTCACCTTTGCCCGCAGTTGCATGCGGTATTGCATTTCCGGTTTGCGCAGATCGATATAACGGTATTTTAAGCGATTATCATCGTGAACGTCTTCTTCGTCGAGCTGGAACGGAGGGGTTTCGGATGCATTTAAAATTTCCAGTTTATGGGCCAATAATTCAACTTCTCCGGTCGCCATCTCGGGATTATTGGTGCCTTCAGGGCGGACTCTTAACTTACCTTCAACCCGGAGTACAAACTCGTTGCGCAGGGTTTCGGCCTGGGCAAACATGCCAGCATCATCGGGATCGAACACGACCTGTAGAACTCCTTTTTTATCGCGCAGATCAACAAAAATGACCCCACCATGGTCACGGCGACGATTGACCCAGCCACAGACGCTGACCACTTCATCGATATGTTGTTGATTGAGTTCACCACAATAATGCGTACGCATATTGATTGATCCGAGTAGTTTTAAATTACGAAACGCCCGACGAGACCGCAGGGCAGAGTTATCAGGCTGCGGCCTCTTTCTTGGCCGCCTTTTCCTTGCCGTCAGATTTTGCTGAAGATTTATCCGATGACTTATCGGAGGTATTCTTATCGGAGGTATTCTTATCGGCACTGTCTCCTTTCGACAAATTCTTTTGATTGCCGGATTTAAAGTCGGTTTCGTACCAGCCTGAACCGCTCAACCTGAAGCCAGGAGCAGAGATTTTCTTTTTCAACGCACTCTTTTTACAGGCAGGGCAGTCACTCAGCGGCGCATCGTTCATTTTCTGCAGCACTTCAAATTCATGACCGCACTCGTTGCATATATATTCGTAAATTGGCATCGATACCTCCGGTAAACTATTCTGTGAGACGGCCCGTCAAACAAACCAGCTCATTTGAAAAGGCACGGGATTTTATAATAGTCTAGAGCAATTTCCAACATGAGAACTCAACGATACGCTGGTCTGACACTGGTAAAACGATATTTAATCAAAAATATGACAGATATTTACCTTCCAGATCAAAAACCAGCCATGCCTCACCGTAGCGGCCGTAAAAATGCAAAATCAAAACCTCTTCCCTGATTTTTTGATTCTGTTGCAGCCAATCATTGAAATTATCCGTGGCTTTGTCGAATTTGATTTCCTTATTGGCCAGTTCCTGCCGCTCTTGCAGGGCATATTTGAGTTCTGATTGCGGTCGGTAGAGATTGAGCTGAGCCTGCTCAGCTATCTTTTCCTCCATCTTTTTCCGGTTTGCTTCGTCGAACGCCGCAGTGGTTTGTTCAAGATGGGCATAAATAATCGGCGGTTTTTCATCGCTATACTGTTTCAGTACGCCTTCGGAACTCAGGCTGCCGCCATAGTGCTCCATTAGCGCCGTTAATAGGTAATCATCGATTATTACAATAGCCACCGGCCGCTGGCTATAGGTTGCATAAACACCGTAGGCAAGCGCGCCAAACTGGATCGTCACGATTATCATCAGGTCGAACACAATTTCTTTGCGGCTCTTGCTCAGATCGAATATCAAAAAGGTAAGGAGTGGTCCCAAAACCAGGTCTACCCCGGCCACCAGCCGAATTCCCTGCCAACCGCCGTCGATTGAAAAATAGGGTTGTGGATACCAGTTGTAATAAATCTGGTAAGCCAGGTAAATAAAAACTGCCAGACTCAGGCTAATGTGGATCCCGGTTGCTTTTAGCTTGGTAATCAGCAATGGTTTGGTAAATTTCATCAATACTCGTTTCCTAGCAAAAATTACTATGACAAATGTAATATGGAAGAGAAAATAAAAAATTTCAAGATCGAAACCGCCTACAACCGCATCAATGTCTGTAACCGCCAGGGGCGCCTGGAATTTCGCAGTGGCGACAATGCGCTACAAAGTGTGATTAATCTGGCAAATCCCCACCACCTTGAACTCAAGAATCTCGAGTACCTGATGGCAGTGCTACTTTTCATCCCCGTTCCCGAGCGCATTTTGATGCTCGGCACCGCGGCCGGCTCGTTACTGCATTTCCTTAAACACCATTATCCACGTTCTGACATCACCACCGTCGACATCGATGTCGCACTCACTGAGCAGCTATTGCGAAAGGAAATTCTGCCACCTGCACAGACTGGACTTCGCTATGTTTACGACGACGCAGCTCACTTCATTTCTAATAGCGATCAAAGTTATGACCTGATTCTGGTCGATATTTTTAACGGTTCACAATCGCCCGCCTGGCTGCTTGAAAAAGAGAGCATTAATAACCTTTACCGCCTGCTTACCCGGCGAGGCGCACTCGCCTACAACCTGTTAATCAGTAGCGAGCATGACTTTAAGCTTTTCTACCGGGACCTCCGCCTGGCATTTGACGAGCAAACCCTGTGCCTGCCGGTAAAGGGTTTGGAAAATACGATCGCCTTTGGTATCTGCTCTGCGCAACCCACGCGCGATATGACGCTAAATATAAAATACGCGACAAGTTTGTCACAACAGCTTGGAATCGATTTGATGCGGGTGCTATCCGTAATTTACAACACCAATCCGACCGGACATGGAGTCATTTAGGATCCCGTGTTATTGATTTTTACCACCACCCCGACATTTCGGAGAATCGGCGACCTTACCAGCCCGAGCCTGCCATTCCTCCGGGGTCAGGGTATGCAACGCCAAGGCATGAATCTGCTGCATTTCCTGTTGCAAGGTACTGTTAACCATGCGGTGGCGCTTGATCAGCATTTGATCCTTGAACGCATTACTTACGATGGTTACCTTGAAATGGGATTCCGAGCCTGGCGCGACATTATGCAGATGGCTTTCATTTTCGACCTGCAGAAAATCGGCATCATATTCGCTAGCGAGTTTATGTTCGATATTGGCCTGGATTGACATACGCTATAAACCTGTGACTTATTTTATTTGCTGCTGTACTTCTTTGATCGCTTCAGCGACATCTTCCATGGTTTGCAGCCGATCTTCGAGTTCTACCGCCATCAATCTTTGAACCAGCTTGCCGATAACTGGATCCAGATCATCCTTGAGCTCATGAGCTAGGATCGCTTTACCCTCCAGGTGCTGGAACAATAGCGACATGGGTTCACCGGTATACGGAAGTTGCCCGGTAAACATCCCGTAAGCGATGATGCCAAGCGCGTAAATATCGCTGCGATGATCAGCGTCCTGACCCTTGGCACGCTCTGGAGACAGGTAGGCTGGTGTTCCAATGATTGACCCGGCCTTGGTCAGGGTTGAGTCCGTATTTGAGGAGGCTGAGGCGATACCGAAGTCAACGATTTTAACCAACCCTTCGTCATTCATCAGGATATTGCTCGGCTTTAAGTCGCGATGAATAACTTCCTGGTTATGCGCCGCCGCCATGCCGTTGGCGACCTGGAACAGAATATCAAGCGCCTCCTCGGGTTCGAAAAACTTCTTTTCCTTCAGATACTCGTCGATCCCCTTGCTATAAAAATACTCCATCGATATAGCACTGAGGTTATCCTTGGACAACATATCGTGGATACGAATAACATTCGGATGACTCACCCTGCGAGAGTACTTTACTTCCCGCAGAAATCGTTCGCGCGATGATTCCTCGGCGGTGAGCTCGGGATGCATGAATTTCAATATCAGAGGCTCGCCGACCATTTCATCTGTGGCCAGCATAACCCGCCCCATTGCACCACGACCGATTTCCCTATCGATACGGTATCGATCCATCCACAAATCACCCTGCTTGAAGTCTTCTATGTTTTGTTGCGGCGGTGGCGGTGCAGCTGGTGCAGCCGGCGCTTGATTTGTTCCCTGCTCGACTGACACGGTATCTTCAAACTTGATCAGGCGGGTATCAAAATAAGTTGACTGGTCAACATTGAGTTGCGGTAACCCGAATTCTTCGGTTAATCGATTGACGACTTCGCCCGCGGTATCTCGAACCGTGGCCTGCAGTGTCGGAACTTTTTGCATTAACTTGTCGCGCACGGTCTTGGCATGTCGCTTGGTCGCGAGCTTGCCGACCGCTTCGAGTGCTTCACGCTGTATCAACGCTTCGGGCATACGCAGACAGGAAAATGCAATTTCAAGTCCCTTGCTAAACCCAAGATCACCCACCGCTTTTAGCACCGTGGGCGCCGACTCAGGCCATTTTACAATCACCTTTTTCAGCATATCGATTGATTCGCGTTTATTCGATCTGCCAATAGATGCGATTGCGCCATCGCGCACCTGCCAGTTTTCGTGCAAGGCATTGTCCCAGAGTTGCTCCATGTCCGCTGGATCTAAATTTTGCGCAGCAAATCGCTGAGCCTGTTCACGAATAAATTCGTTTTCGTGTTCGGTTAAACTCTCGGCCGCCGCGTAAAGTTTGTCCTTTCCGAATTTTTGCAAACATTTAAGGGATTGTTCCTTCCCCCACCATTCCTGTCGTTCGAGCAATTTCAGATATTTTTCTAAGCCCTCAGGAGTGACGTATTTGACGAAGAGCCTGATGAAGGTCTGGCGAATTTCTTCCGATTTACCGCAAGTCCAGGGGGCTAACCTGGGTACCAGTTCGGCATCCGCCTGCGCTTTCAACACTTCGATCGCCATCTCGCGTTCAACTTCGGACATGGATTCGATAAAAGGCAGCAAAACCGACGCATCAAATTTAACCGGGAGGCTTTTGAAGGCCTTCAGCGCTTCGATCACGACTGTCTTGTTTTCATCCGTTAAAAACTTTGCAATCTGTTGCGCCACAGCCGCCTGGTCAACCTGGCCAAAATAACGCAGTAGCAGTATTTTAACCGATGGACTATCTATGGATGCCGGTTCAATGTGGAGCACATCCGGGTCAAGCGGAACAAGCGAATCTGGCGCCAGCTTAAGCAACTGCTCAGCACTGCTTTTATCCAGCTTGAGTGCATTGGTTATTATCTGCTCAGGCTTGAGACGCTCGCGCTGGAACGCAAGAATATCGATAACCTCGGTTTTAGAAACATCGGATTCGTGCAGTTTTTTGAACAGTTTGCTGGGGTTGATCTGTGCCGACTTTGAAAGTATCGATGCCGCGGTAGAACGAATTTTCGTGGCATCGCTGTCCAGGCTCTTCAGAAACAACTCTTCGCTGCTGCCTTCGGCATTCTCCAGGCAAATCTCGGTCAGCATCGCCTGATGTACCCCGGAGGTTTCCGGAATTACCTGGATCAGGTGTTGCAGAGAGTCCTTTGACGACTGACGCAGTTTTTCAACGAGCGCAGCGCCCTTATCACTCTCCAGATCGTCACAATCCAGGAATTTTTTCAAGGTTCTTTTGAAAAGAATTGAGCCTAACACTGCCATGTTTTTATAATTCAGCCTTCAATCTGCGCAACTGCTACCTCTAGGACAGGATTATAGACGTAAATCACCCTAAAAAGACCAGCTTAAGCTTATTTACCTGGCATCGACTTTCAGTTTAAGCGTCGTTTGGTGAAACTGAAATGCTGCTCATCGTCAATATCGACTGAAATCTGGTCACCCGCTTCGAATTCTCCCGCTAATATCGACATCGCAACCGGGTTTTCAATCGCTTGCTGAATCTCTCGTTTCAGCGGACGGGCGCCGTATACCGGGTCGAAACTGAGTTCGCCGAGCAGGTCCATCGCCGCATCGCTGAAAGAGATGCCGATATCCTTCTCTTTCAGGCGTGCTGTCAATGCCTGCAACTGAATCTCGGCGATGGCGCGAATCTGCTGCCGGGTCAGGGAATGGAAAACCACGGATTCATCGATGCGATTAATGAATTCGGGCCTGAAGTGATTTGACACATGCTCCATCACCGCCCGCTTGATTTGATCATAGTTTTGTTCCCCGGCCATGGCCTGAATCTCGGTCGAACCCAGATTCGAAGTCATAACGATGACGCAGTTGCGAAAGTCAACCGTGCGCCCCTGACCGTCAGTGAGCCGGCCATCGTCAAGCACCTGTAAAAGAATATTGAACACATCCGGATGTGCTTTTTCTATCTCATCCAGCAGGATCACCGAGTAGGGTCGGCGTCGTACTGCCTCGGTCAGATACCCACCCTCCTCGTAACCTATATACCCCGGCGGAGCACCCACCAGGCGTGCCACACTGTGCTTTTCCATAAATTCCGACATATCGATACGGATCATCGCGTCTTCGGTATCGAACAGGAAGTTCGTCAGGGCTTTGGTTAACTCGGTTTTGCCAACCCCGGTTGGCCCCAGAAACAGAAATGAACCGTTGGGACGCGCCGGGTCTGAAAGACCTGCGCGTGAGCGCCGAATCGCGTCCGCTACGGCCTTCACCGCTTCACCCTGACCGATCACGCGTTCACTCAGCATGGTTTCCATATTGAGCAGCTTTTCCCGCTCCGATCCAAGCATTTTGGATACCGGAATACCGGTCCACCTCGACACAATTGATGCAATTTCCTCTTCACCGACTTTGTTGATCAGCAACTTCATGTCCTGCATTTCGGCATTGGCAGCAAGGTTGAGTTGTTTTTCGAGTTCCGGGATACGGCCGTACTGCAATTCAGACATGCGCGCGAGATCCCCGGCACGCTGCGCGGTTTCGAGATCAAGCCGTGCTCGCTCGAGAGCCTCTTTGACATGGGTGGTACCCTGCAGCGCGGCCTTTTCGGCCTTCCAGACTTCATCCAGATCGGAATATTCGCGTTCGAGTTTTCCGATTTCGTCTTCCAGGATCGTGCGTCGTTTCACACTCGCCGCATCGCTTTCTTTTTTCAGCGCTTCCTGCTCGATCTTGAGCTGGATCAGACGCCTTTCGAGACGATCCATATCTTCCGGCTTGGAGTCAATTTCCATACGGATCCGGCTGGCCGCCTCGTCAATCAGGTCGATAGCCTTGTCCGGTAGCTGCCGATCAGCAATATAGCGGTAAGACAGGGTCGCCGCTGCGACTATCGCCGGATCAGTTATATCGACGCCATGATGAACTTCGTAACGCTCTTTCAAGCCTCGCAGTATAGCGATCGTATCCTCGACACTCGGCTCCTGCACCAACACCTTTTGAAAGCGTCGTTCCAGTGCGGCGTCTTTCTCCAGGTATTTACGATATTCATCTAGCGTGGTCGCGCCAATACAGTGCAGTTCGCCACGCGATAAGGCTGGCTTGAGCATGTTGCCGGCATCCATTGCACCTTCCGCCTTTCCGGCGCCAACCATGGTGTGCAATTCGTCGATAAACAGGATTATTTGCCCTTCCTGCTTGCCGAGGTCATGTAACACGGCCTTGAGGCGTTCTTCAAATTCACCCCGAAACTTGGCGCCCGCTATCAGGGAACCCATGTCGAGCGACAAAACGCGTTTGTGCTTCAACCCTTCAGGGACTTCACCATTGATAATACGCTGGGCAAGACCCTCGACAATCGCCGTTTTGCCAACTCCCGGCTCACCGATTAAAACCGGGTTATTCTTGGTGCGACGCTGCAACACCTGTATCGCACGTCGAATTTCCTCGTCACGTCCGATGACCGGATCAAGTTTGCCCTGCTCGGCACGCTCGGTTAAATCGATGGTGTACTTTTCCAGCGCCATTCGCTGGTCTTCAGCATTGGCATCGTTCACCGACTGCCCACCTCGAATCGCATCAACTGCCGCGGCGAGAGTCTGCTTGTTGGCACCGGCGGATTTTAATAAATCGCTTAACGGTCCTTTTTCTTCCATCGCTGCCAGCACAAACAATTCGCTGGAGATAAACTGGTCTTTTCGCTCCTGTGCGAGCTTATCGGTGACATTGAGTAATTTTCCGAGCGCGTTTGAAATATGCAGCTCACCGCCAGTGCCTTCGACGGTTGGCAGCTTATCCAGCAATTCACCCAATTGGGATCGAAGCAGGTTTATATTAACTCCTGCATGCGAGAACAACGGCCGTACCGACCCACCCTGCTGATCGAGTAAAGCGATCATCAAGTGCACCGGCTCTATAAACTGGTGATCGCGCCCAACGGCAATTGATTGCGCGTCAGACAGGGCTTCCTGGAATTTACTGGTCAAGCGATCCATACGCATTGAATCGATCCTCTAAACATTAAAATCACTAGGGTTAAATAAGACTAACACCCGGTATTTCAACCCCGAAGTCGCATGGATTATTTGATCCAGATCAATGATGCCATGCGACCGGTGGTGGTATTTCGGCGGTAAGAAAAAAAATGGTCGGCATCGCGGTAACTGCAACCGAGATCACGGTAAACATCGACAACACCCTGCCTTTTTAACACCCGCTCAGCAAGACCTGCGAGATCACAGAGCCAGTGTCCCTTGCGATTCTCCTTAAAAAAGGATTCTGCATCCTGCATCGAATCGATAAAGGCGGTACGCACCTCTGCACCGACTTCAAAATTGTCCTGCGAGATGCCTGGTCCGATCCAGGCCTGCAGTTGATCACTGGAAGACTTCATGCTGGCAAGCGTGCCCTGAATTACTCCCGCCTGCAGGCCACGCCAGCCGGCATGCACCGCAGCGACCTCGCTGCCATCACGATTACAAACCAGGATCGGCAGGCAATCCGCTGTCATCACCACCGCGACGACCCCGGGTAGACGCGTGATAGCGGCATCAGCATCACGACTATTGTCCAGCTCCAGCGTGACGGCATGGGTGCCATGGGTCTGGTTAATCCAGCAAGGTTCGGTCGGCAGGTTCAGCACCTGCTGCAGCAGCTCACAATTTCGCGCAACCTGAACAGGATCGTCACCCACATGCAGTGCCAGGTTTAAGCTGTCGAACGGGGCCTGACTAACACCTCCAGCGCGAGTAGTCGTATAGGCACAAACACCAGGTGGCGCGACCCAGCTCGGCTTAATGGTCTCAATCATACCGTATCAGTGCCTCGAGCAAGCTTTCGAAATCTTCCGGCAACGGCGCTTCAAAGCTGACCATCTCGTGACTGCGAGGATGCTCAAAACTCAGCCGTTCGGCATGTAGCGCCTGTCGTTTAAAGTCCTGGATCAAAGGTCGCAATGCCTCGTCAATTCCGGCCGAAATACGCGCCCGACCGCCATAAACGCTATCCCCGAGTAACGCATAGTTTATATGCGCCATGTGCACCCGAATTTGATGGGTACGTCCTGTTTCGAGCTGTATTTTTATCAAGCTATAGTGATTGAATTTTCGCGCTACCTGGAAATGTGTTATCGCCGATTTACCACCTGCCTGTACTGACATCTTTTTACGATTCTGGGGATGTCTGCCGATGCCAGCCTCGATGCTGCGACCCGCGGTAACGACACCCTGGGTTAGCGCCACGTATTCACGTTTCACCAGCCGCTGCTGCAATTGTTCGACCAGCCAACTATGCGCAGTCAAGTTGCGGGCGACTACCATCACCCCGGTAGTATCCTTATCCAGACGATGCACAATGCCCGCACGAGGCAACTGTTCCAGCCGTGAATCATGCGCGAGTAATCCGTTAACCAGGGTTCCATCCAGGTGACCGGCGGCGGGATGCACTACCAGGTTGGCCGGCTTGTTCACCACGATGATATCTTCATCCTGATAAAGGATATCGAACTTGATCGCCTGCGGCTGGTCTGAAATTAATACCTGCTCGGGAACGTCCAGTTCGACCAGGTCACCGCTGTAAACCTTTTGCCTGGGCTTGCAGAGTTCATCGTTAACGGTGACAAGTCCCTGCTGAACCCATTGTTGAATCCTGGCGCGCGAGTAGTCGGGAAGTAACAGGTGCAAAGCATGATCAAGTCGGTCCCCAGCCTGGTGTTTCTCAATCTGGAAACTTTGCTGAATTAATTTCATGCGCTCGTTATACTATTCGTTTTTCGCCCAACAGATCCTCCGATCTTAACAAAGTAGTTACGACAATGCGTTTCATTATTTACATTGCTATAGCGCTCAGCCTGGTTGCCTGTGGCCCCGGCAAGGAAGATATTGACCCCACCGCGGACTGGAGCGTGGAAAAGCTCTACCTTGAAGCTCGTGCTGAGCTCGCCAATGAGAACTACCTGACTGCAATCGAGTACTTCGAGACGCTGGAATCCAGGTATCCATTTGGTAAATACGCCACCCAGGCGCAAATCGACGTCGCTTACGCCTACTATAAATTCGATGAGCCGGATTCAGCGATCACGGCGCTTGATCGATTTATTAAACTTCATCCGCGAGACGACTCGGTAGATTACGCCTATTACCTGAAAGGACTGGTCAATTTTGAACGTGGCGGTACCATCATGGATGCGCTGGTGGAGCGCGATTATTCGGAATTCGACAGGAATCTATTATTAAACGCATACCGTGATTTCAAGGTGTTAGTGCAACGCTTCCCGGATAGCAAATATGCAGCAGATTCAACCAAGCGCCTAATCCACCTACGCAATGAGTTAGCCCGGGCCGATTTCAATATCGCCAACTACTATGCGTCACGAGACGCATGGGTCGCTGTTGCCAATCGCACCAAACTGATCTTACGCAATTACCAGGGCTCAAGCGTGATCAGATCCACGCTTGACTTGCAACTCAAGGCCTACCAGGCACTGGAACTGGACGAGCTCGCGCGCGATACACAGCGCATTATTGATTTGAACTATAACCAGGATTCCTGATGCAGTATCGGCAACTCGGCCGTAGCGATATCCAGGTTAGCGAGATCTGCCTGGGTTCCATGACCTGGGGCACCCAGAATAGCGAAGCCGAAGGACATGCCCAGATTGACTACGCACTTGATCACGGAGTCAATTTCGTCGATACCGCTGAACTGTATCCGGCCATCCCGATGACCGCGAAAACTACCGGAAGAACCGAAGAAATTATCGGTACCTGGTTACAGTCCTCGGGGAAACGCGACAAGATTATCCTGGCCAGTAAAGTTGCCGGAAAAGGCAATGCAGATGTGCAGGATGGCATTGCTATCAGCCCGCAGAAGATACGTGTGAGTATCGAAGGCAGTCTTAAACGATTGCAAACCGACTATATCGACCTGTATCAGCTGCACTGGCCAAACCGCGGGCATTATCATTTTCGGCAGAATTGGAACTACGATCCTACGAGCCAGGATAAACAGGAAACCCTCGATCATATTTATACAACCCTTGAATACCTGGGCGAATTGGTGGCAGATGGGAAAATCAGGACAATTGGTCTCTCCAATGAGACCTGCTGGGGCACCTGTCAGTTTTTACAAATTGCGGATGCCAATGGCTTCCCGCGAGTCGTCTCGTTGCAAAATGAATATAGCCTGATGTATCGCACTCATGATCTTGACCTGGCAGAGCTTTCACACCACGAAAAGGTTGGACTTTTACCCTACACACCCCTGGCCTGCGGCATGCTAACTGGAAAATACGAAAACGGTGCCAGCCCCGATGGCTCGCGCCTGACAATTGCTCCTGATCTTTATGGCCGCGTCAACGATGGGATCTGGCCGGTGGTTGACGCATACGTATCGATCGCGCGTAAACATGGTATCAATCCCGCCCAGATGGCAATCGCGTTCTGCAACCAGAGGCCCTTCGTGACATCGAGTATTATTGGTGCCACCAGCCTTGACCAGCTCGCCGTCAACCTTGGCGCCGCCGAGCTTGAACTGGGTGAGGAAGTGCTCGAAGAAATACAGTCAGTATATCGCCTTAACCCAACACCCTATTAGCCAATAGCCATGAATCAAGCTGACATAGTTACCGAAATGCAGGTAATGCCCGAAATCGATGTCAAATACGAAATCAGACGCCGGGTCGACTTTATCAAGTATCAATTGGAACTGAGCGGCCAAAAAGCGCTTGTGCTTGGAATCAGTGGAGGTGTCGATTCCTGTACCTGCGGCCGGCTGGCGCAAATCGCAGTCGATGAACTCAATCAAGATGACGACGGATATCGTTTCGTCGCGGTGCGCCTGCCTTATGCCGCCCAGGCAGACGAAACCGACGCGCAACAGGCGCTCGATTTTATCCTGCCCAGTCATAGTGTTACGGTCAACGTGCAACCCGGCACTGATGCAATCCACGAGTCGACGCTGGCAGCACTCGCCGAACAGGGACTGGCTGACCAGACCGACAATAAGCAAGATTTCGCCAAGGGCAACGTCAAGGCACGCATGCGCATGATCGCACAATATGAAATCGCCGGTTTGCTCGAAGGCCTGGTGCTGGGTACCGATCATTCGGCCGAGAATGTTACCGGCTTCTACACCAAGTATGGTGACGGTGCCTGTGACATTGCCCCGTTATTCGGACTCAACAAACGCCAGGTTCGACAGTTGGCCACACAGCTCGGTGCGCCGGAAAGAATCATTACCAAAACACCGACCGCGGATCTCGAGTCGCTGGCACCGTCCAAACCCGATGAGGAATCACTCGGACTAAGCTACGACCAGATCGACGACTTTCTCGAAGGCAAAAAAATCGATCCCGAGGCCGAGCAACGCATCATCCACATATTCCTGACCACCGCGCACAAACGCCAACCCATAGCCACCATCTACGACCAATAACCATAACGCCTACCCGAAGCCGGTATCTATTCCACAGAACGGCAACCAACATAACCCCTTGCGACTGACTGAGTGGCCTGCGGCTTCCCGAAAAAGGGCTGATTTTAAAGGGCAAGGCGAGACTCGACATCCATGTCTCGACTCGCCACAGGCCGCATCCCTGCGGCCTGACCCTTCAAAATCAGCCCTTTTTCGGCACTCAGCCTTGACGTCGCAAGGGGTTATGTCGGTTGCCTTCCGAGATTATTGATATCACTAAAAAATTTTATAAAAAGTGACACGGATAGAGGTATTGATTAAGGCGGTTCGCTTTAGAGTCCTAAGCTGTTGCGAGCCATTTCGGGGTGAAGCCTAAAAAAGTGTAGCGAGGCAGGAGGCCGCGGTCCGACGCTTCGGGCTTCAAGCGATTCCATGGATGGACCAACCGGCGCTTGCGCCGGTTGGGAGCGACTTTTTTGGGCTTCACCCCGAGATGGCGCCTCGAAGGCAGAAGGTCAGGCGTTGAGGACGGATTCGGCCTGCTGGTCGGCGTGGTAGGAGGAGCGCACCATCGGTCCGCTGGCGACCTGGTCGAAGCCGATTGATTCGGCGTAAGCACCAAGCTCATCGAATTCATCCGGAGTAACGAAGCGTTCGACGGCGAGATGATCCAGGCTGGGTTGCAGGTACTGACCCAGGGTCAGCATATTAACCTGGTGCTCGCGCAAATCACGCAAGACCTGCTTAACCTCGTCGATTTCTTCACCAAGCCCCAGCATTAAGCCAGACTTGGTCGGCACCTGTGGATGCATTTGCTTGAACTTTTCCAGCAAGTCCAACGACCATTCATAATCTGATCCCGGGCGTATTTTCCGGTACAAAGAGGGTACCGACTCGAGGTTGTGATTGAAAACGTCTGGCGGCGCCTGGGTCATAATTTCAAGCGCGACATCCATGCGACCACGAAAGTCCGGGGTTAAGATTTCAATTTTGATTTCGGGATTCAACTTGCGTGTTTCGTGAATACAGTCAACAAAATGTCCTGCACCCCCGTCGCGCAAATCATCTCGGTCTACCGAAGTGATGACAACATAGCGCAACTCCATGTCGTAAATCGTCCTGGCCAGGTTAGCTGGTTCATCCGTATTCAGTGGGTTCGGCCGACCATGACCCACATCGCAAAAAGGGCAGCGCCGGGTACAGATATCACCCATGATCATGAAAGTCGCGGTGCCCTTGGAAAAACATTCGCCGAGGTTGGGACAGGACGCCTCTTCACAAACCGTAAACAGGCTATTTTTGCGCAGGCGTGCCTTAAGTTGTTTTACGCGGTCCCCGGTGGGGGCCTTGGCACGAATCCATGGTGGTTTACGTTGTATCGTCCTGGACGGCACAACCTTAATCGGGATGCGGGCTACCTTATCAGCACCCTTGAGCTTAACTCCTTGAATAACCTGATTCTTTTTCACTTAAATTCCCAATGAGTATTTCGGCCAGACTATGGCCCACCTGCTCCATCCCGTCGGCGATACCCAGGTCACGCAACTGGGTAACAGCAAGACCCGCGTAACCGCAGGGGTTAATACGCGTAAATGGCTCCAGGTCCATATCAATATTCAAACTCAGGCCATGATAACAACAACCTTTTCGAATGCGCAAACCAAGCGCGGCTATCTTGGCCCGGCCGACATACACGCCCGGCGCACCTTTTTGGCTATGCGCCTCCACCTGGTAACCTTCGAGTAAATCAATTACAGATTTTTCAATTCGGGTCACCAGCCCCTTAACCCCGAGGCCGAGGCGAGTGATATCAAGCAGACAGTAAAGCACCAGTTGCCCGGGGCCGTGGTAGGTAACCTGGCCGCCCCGATCTATCTGCACGACGGGAATATCACCGGGATCCAACAAATGCTCGGCACGCCCATTCAGACCCTGGGTAAATACCGGGGCATGCTCGGTGATCCAGAACTCATCACGGGTTTCCGAATTACGTCGATTAGTGAAATCCTTCATCGCGTCCCAGGTTTTCTGGTAATCAGACATACCCAGATATTTGACTGCAATATGATTCGGCAAGGTCGTCACGTGCGCCGCACTAGGGAGGCAAAAATCCAATGCTCCGAGTGTACACGAGAGCCAATCATTATTTTAAGAAATATCCAGCGATCGGCCACAACCGCATCAGATGCCGTGGAACCCTATAGCGACATTACGACCGCATCGCAGTCATATAAGTCCTGGTATATCTCTTCGAGTTGTTGTTGGGTATATACAGTGAACGT
>CAXMSP010000131.1:0-4399 GCA_964196225.1 uncultured Gammaproteobacteria bacterium
GAGTGGTTTATTTGTGCTCGAGATAAGCTTACCCAGATCGGCGTGATCCAGAAAAAAATCTTCATTGATGAGATTGCCCTCGACCGATGCCAGTTTATCGAGACGATACTGCGAAAAGCTCAGTTTCTGTTCCAGTTTTTGCGAAACGTAGTCAATAGCCGCACGGAAGTCAGCGGGCGGGTAATAGCCGTTCAGACGCAGAGCAACCTTGCCATTTTCATTCAGGAAAACCAGTGTCGGGGTGTATTGCACCTTTAGTGCCGCGGCAAAGGTTTTTTCGGTAAAATCCTGGCCCGCAACGCTTATTACTTCGCGATCCCCCCACATATTGAGAGTTATACCGTCGAAATTTTCGATGATAAAGGCCTTGAGTTCGGGATCGTTGAAGTTTTCTTCGACCAGCCTGGCACAATACGGGCAACCCTCCTGGTGAAAATAAAGCATCACTCGTCGCCCGGTTGCGGCTGCCTCGGCGACGTCAGCTTCAAATTCGAGGAAACTTTCTTTAAACCAGTCCGGCTTCTCGGACGGTATCGGACCGTAAGATTTACCCTGGGGAATTTCACTGGTCATACCGGTTTGCAATGAAATCACAAGCAGCAACAGCAGGCCGAGTGATCTGCGATTGAAACTGCGCTGAATTGTCTGCACGTGGTAGGTCATTTAAAGAATGAAAATCCCCCGGCTAGGGCAAAGACTTGAAGGTATTAGATGTTGACAATAATATGATTAAGCGTATTAATCCAGTCTATTCAAATATGTAATAAACACTATATGGATAGCGCTTTGCGTCACCATACCCAATGATAGATATAGGCTATCCCGGTGTTTTTTGATTATCTAGCATTGTCCGAAATATCGCGTGGAGAGACAGGAAAATGAAACATCTGATTTTGGTGCTTTTCGTAGCCTTCCAGACGATTTTTTCCTCCGCTGCGCAGGCCTGGTCGCCACTGGATGAGTTCCGGTCTGCCGTTGAGCCAACGCAGTATTGTGTTTCAATTGTAGCTGGCAGCGAAACAGACCAGGAAGGTGAAAACAAAGAGGAAGAGGAAGAGGAAGAAGAACCAGATTGTGATTAGGGTTGGAGTCAATTTAATTCGAATACTTTAAATTACATCCCTGGAGGGACAAGATGAAATCCAAGATATTAAAAACAATTATGCTGACCACCAGCCTGATCTGGGTCGGCAACGCCGTGGCCGCCGATAAGCCTGTGGGAATAACACCCTCAATGAAAGATGCGACCGTTATGCACGGTGGTAAGTCGGTGACGATCATGCGCGACCAGAACAACAAGGCCGTGGTTAATCCCGCCTTTGCCAAAACCTCACGGCCCTGCCCGCCGTTTTGTATACAGCCAATTGTGTTGGCACCTGGAGTAGAAACCCTGGGCGAACGGGAAATAATTGATTATCTGGTTCGAATGAGTAAGGGTGATAAAACCATCCTCGTTGTTGATTCGCGTACGCCTGACTGGGTGCAAAAGGGCACGATCCCCGGGGCGGTTAATATTCCGTGGACTTCTTTGAATCCAGCGAAAGGTGCAGACCCGATCTCAATTGGCGAAATTATGGAAGACCAGTTTGGCGCCACGTCGCTTGAAGGCCTGTGGGATTACTCCAACGCGAAGACCCTGGTCATGTTCTGTAACGGTATGTGGTGTGGCCAGTCTCCGAACAATATCAAGAACCTGCTCAAGTTCGGCTACCCCGCGCACAAGATCAAGTGGTATCGAGGTGGCCTGCAGAACTGGTCGAATCTTGGTTTGACCACGGCCAAGCCGACCAGCTGACACCGGACTGGATTACCGGCTCGCACAGGGACGTGCAGCCTTTAATCTCGTGGATTATCCAACCATGCGCAACAGTTTACTCGCAATTATTTTATCCGCACTCATGATTGCTGGTCCTGTGTCCGGTGATAATGTTGCGATGACACGGGTTTCAGACTTGCGCGATGAAGCGCGTGTTGCCAGGACAGATGATTTAATCCTGGTACTTGAGTTTTCCAGCGATGACTGCACTTATTGTCGTAAGCTCGAAGACCTGTTTCTGATGCCGATGCAGCGCAATGCGGAATACGATGAGAAAATTCTGATCCGTACCGTGTCCCTGGACAGTTTTGAAACCCTGGTTGATTTTGATGGTCAATCGGTGAGTACCGCTGAATTTGCATCGCGTTACGAGGTTTCGCTTACGCCGACCCTGCTGTTTCTGAATGCCGATGGCAAGGAAATGAGTGATAAACTGGTCGGCATATGGTCGGAGGACTTTTATGGGGGATTCATCGATAGCCGTATCGACGAAGCGCGGGAAAAGCTTACACATGTCGGTCTCGCAAAATCCGGGATCTAGTAAGCAAAGAAGTTTTATTGCGTTACTGGCTTTAATGGCCTGTGCTGGCATCGCCCAGGCCAATGACGCGGTTGAAAAACTGCTGGCCCAGTCAGAACCTCCGCAGGGTGTCGTGTTTGAAATCGCCGAAGCAGATGAGTCCGCACTCGAAGACCTGCTGCCCCGGGTTCGCAGTGCTATTAAAAATATTCGTGCCAGATTTCCCGCTACCGAATTTGCGGTTGTCTCGCATGGCAAGGAGGAGTTTGCGTTGCAATCACAATACCAGGGCGAACATGCCGAGATTCATCAGCAGGTGCAGTCACTGGTTGCCGATGATGTGCCGGTGCACGTCTGCGCAACCCATGCAGGCTGGTATGGGGTTACCGTGGAAGATTTCCCGGATTATGTTGATGTCGCGCCGACCGGGCCAGGTCAGGTCAGCCTCTACCAGGAACTAGGATACGAGTTGATCGTTATCCAGTAGTTAGGCTCTAAATTTAAACATGCCATATTATCTTTTCAAAATTAGCTCTCGCGACAGTATCGATCTGGTAAAGGACCTTCAGCTGCTGGAAGTTTTCGATGCTTTCCGTGACGCTAAAACCGAGGCCAAGAAGCTGCGTTCAGAGCAGGCCGAAGATGGTTTCAGTTACAAGGTCATGTTTGCAGATAACCAGTTATCTGCAGAGGAGCAATTGCTCGAAAAACGTGAGAAGCCGGTACTGATGGAACATGAGCGTTAAAACGATAGTCAAGTCATGCGTCCTGGCGCTCCTGCTGTTCCTGGGGCAGGCGGTCGCGTCCGAGCCTGACTTCGCGCGTGAAGCACGCTTAGCCGATGAAATTGTGGACGTTATACTGGATGGTGATCCCGTCTGGCTCGAGGCGGACGGGCGCGAGTTTTTAAGCATCTACACCGAGGTTGATGATTCCAGCACAGCGATCGTGATCTTGCACGGTCGCGGCTTTCACCCGGACTGGGCGGATGCGATAAACCCGTTACGTGTGGGCCTGGTCGAGCGCGGATATAGCACGCTGTCTCTGCAGATGCCGGTGCTTGAAAAAGACGCCAGGTACTACGATTACGTTCCGATCTTTCACCATGCGCATCCCCGAATTGAAGCAGGTATCAAGTATTTGCGCGACAACGGTTTTCAGAAAGTTGTATTACTGGCCCACAGCTGTGGCGTGCACATGGCGATGGACTGGATCAGGACCAATAACGATCGCGCCATTGATGCATTTATCGGTCTTGGCATGGGCGCAACCGACTACAAGCAACCCATGCATCAACCTTTTCCGCTCGACCGGATGCACGTACCGGTCCTGGATTTATACGGTGCCGACGAATTCCCGGCGGTGATCCGCCAGGCGCCCGGGCGCCTGGCAATGATCGACAAGGCAGGGCATAAAAGCTCGCGGCAGGTCGTGTTGCCGGGCTCGGATCACTATTTCACTGATCAGGGTGATGCGTTGGTAAACGCGGTTGCAGACTGGCTTGATCAGCTAAAGTAGGCTCGAATAGTTTTCTCGCGATTCTCGTACCGGAGCCTATCGCAAACTTTAAACAGCGGTTACAAATTGAGTTGCCCCTTTTGATGGACTATGAGGGTATAGTGTCGAACGCTTGGAGGGTCTGCGTTTATCCTTCGAGTTGCCTGGTCGATCAAAACGGCCAAATTCGCTACGCATATTCTGGAGCGCTGGAATGGGATTCGCAGGAAAACATAACGATCACCCGGAGTCTGCTGAAGCGGCTTTGAGTCATCCCTATACGCGCTTAACCCCTGATCACGTGATTGCTGCGGTTGAAACCACCGACAGGCTTAGCGATGCCCGCATTCTGGCCTTGAATAGCTATGAAAATCGCGTCTACCAGGTAGGCATCGAAGATGAAGACCCGGTCATCGTCAAGTTCTATCGACCCAACCGCTGGAGTATGTCGCAGATCGACGAAGAGCATCGCTTTACCCAGATTCTGTTCGATCATGAAATTCCGGTGGTACCGCCGTTGACGATAGATGCTGACGCGGAGTATCCGACTCTCGCTAGCCATGACG
>CAXMSP010000132.1:0-19265 GCA_964196225.1 uncultured Gammaproteobacteria bacterium
GGGACTGGTCAATGCCGCGCGTGAAGTCGATCTTTCAGTACCCCTGGTGGTGCGACTCGAAGGTACCAACGTCGAAAAGGGGCGGCAGATTCTGGCCGACTCCGGTATTTCGGTTATCAGTGCGACCACCATGGCCGACGCGGCCGAAAAAGTGGCTGCGGCCGCAGCGAGAGCTTAACCATGTCGATATTGATCAATAAAGATTCACGCGTAGTCACCCAGGGTATTACCGGCAAGACCGGCATGTTTCATACCCATCATTCGATCGAATACGCCAATGGCAAGCAGTGCTACGTCGCCGGGGTAACCCCGAAAAAGGGCGGGCAGGTAGTCGAAGGCGTGCCGGTATATGACACCGTGGCAGAAGCGAAAGTCGAAACCGATTGTAATGTTTCGGTAATTTATGTTCCGCCTCCGTTTGCCGCCGCCGCGATCGACGAAGCGGTTGACGCCGGGATCGAAGTTGTCATCTGTATTACTGAAGGTATCCCGGTCAAGGACATGATTCTTACCCGCGATCGCATGCAGGGGTCGAGCACGATTCTGGTCGGTCCGAACTGCCCGGGTGTTATCACACCTGAAGAACTGAAGATCGGCATCATGCCGGGATATATTCACCAGAAAGGTCGTGTCGGCGTGGTATCGCGCTCCGGCACGCTGACTTACGAAGTGGTCGATCAGCTCAGCAAGCTGGGTCTCGGGCAGTCCACCTGCGTTGGTACCGGTGGTGACCCGGTCAATGGGCTCAAGCATCTCGACGTGATGAAGATGTTTAATGACGACCCCGATACTGACGGTGTTGTCATGTGTGGTGAAATCGGCGGTACCGATGAAGAAGCCTGCGCCGAGTGGATCGCGGACAACATGACCAAACCCGTGGTCGGCTTCATTGCCGGGGTAACCGCACCGCCAGGCAAGCGCATGGGGCATGCCGGCGCGATTATTGCCGGCGGTAAGGGCACTGCCGATGAAAAGATAGCGGCGCTCGAAGCGGCCGGCGTCAGCGTGACGCGTAATCCATCGGATATGGGTAAACTGATGCAGGAAGCCCTGCAAAATTAGGGCTCAGGTTAAAAATAACTTTACACCCCAGTTGCGGGTGGTTTAAAGTTATCTTTGGTATATTGTATACCAGGATAAAAATAGGTTAAGGCCCGATTAAAACGAGGGCTGGATAATCAGGAAAATGATTCGTCTTGGAGCTTGAAAAGTGATATACGAATCGGCCCGATATTAATTTTTAGTTTCGGGTAGCCAGACTTCTACCCAGGGATCTGGCAACGGGTGTCTCCCGAATTATAGGAAGGAGACATTTAGTCTGGACCGCTATCGGTCCTTTATATAATGAGGAGCATCATAAATGTATCAATCACAACACACTCTCAGGAAAGTGGTCTGTGCGCTCGGCGTCAGTGCCATTCTCGCGGGTATGCCGATTCTCGGACATGCCTGGGAACCGCAAAAGCCGGTTGAATTCGTCGTTATGGCGGGTAAAGGCGGTGGTGCGGACAAGGCGGTCAGACTGCTGCAAAGTATCATTGCATCTGAAAATATGGCGCCGGTTCCATTTACGCCCGTTAATAAGCCGGGCGGATCGGGTGCCGAAGCACTGGTTCATCTGAACAACAAGAAAGGCGATAACCACACCATCATGTTCACCTTGAACAGTTTCTACACCACACCTTTACGTCAGCCTGGACTCGGCGTTGATATCGCGACTTTTACGCCGATTGCGCGCATGGCTGAAGACACCTTTCTGCTGTGGGTACATTCCGATCGAAAAGACATCAAGGATGTTGCTGATTTTGTCAGGGCGGCCAGGAACAAGGGCAGCAAGTGGATCATGGCTGGAACCGGAAAGAACTCGGAAGACAACCTGTTGACCGATTTCCTGAACACCGCTTACGACCTGGAAATGAAATACGTTCCTTACAAGGGCGGCGGCAAGGTAGCCAAGGAACTCGCGGGTAAGAATGCCGATTCGACCGTGAATAATCCGTCCGAGCAACTGGGCTTCTACGAAGCCGGTACCACCAAGGCGCTGGCAGCATTCACCGATGACCGTTTACCGCTGTTCCCGAATGCACCTACCTTCAAGGAAATGGGCTACGACATGGTTTACTACATGCAACGTACCGTGGTTGGCGCGCCCGGCATGAGCAAGGAAGCCGCGGCATATTACAAAGATCTGTTCACCAAGGTATTCAACTCTCCGAAATGGCAGGAATATCGTACCAAGAAGAGCCTGCAGGGCGACCTGCTGACTGGTGATGCGTTGATGAGCTACTGGAAAATCGAGCGTCATATTCACGAGGTAATGTTGAAAAAAATGGGCGCCATCAAGTAAGGCGCAGCTGGATAATCAAAAGGTGGATAGGGGGGCTCAATCATGACAGTCAGAACTGCAGAGTTGTTAATGGCGATAATGATGGGAGCTTTCTCTATCTACCTGATGGTTAAAAGTACTGAACTTGCGATCGGATGGATCGACGAAGAAGGCCCGGGTGGCGGTACCTGGCCGTTCTGGCTTTCGACCATCATGCTGATTTCCTGTGGCGGCATTCTAATCAACTGGTTTCTCAAGAAAGGACCGGTTGCCACTTCGAACAAGGTTTATATCGAGAAGCATGTGCTCGGCGACGTCGCTGCAGTCGCGGGTTCACTAATTATCACGGTTGGCTTGTTCTCTTTTATCGGTATCTACGGTGCGTTACCGCTGTTTTTAACCTTCTACATCCGTTTTATGGGTAAGCACTCCTGGCCGCTCACGGTGACACTGGCCGTACTGATACCGGTGGTTATCTTTTATTTCTTCGAAATCACCTTGAAGATTATTCTGCCGAAGGGGATTACTGAACCTCTTTTCCTACCCTTGTACAAATTATTTTTCTAAGCATTGATTTAATCCTGGGCTAAGCAGAGAGAGGCAGTGACATGTTTGAAATTCTAGGGCTACTGGGGCAAGGGTTCCTCGTAGTATTCGAACCACAGAACCTGTTGCTGATTATCGGTGGCTGCACGCTCGGACTCTTTATCGGTGCGATGCCTGGACTGGGCTCGGTTAACGGTGTTGCGATCCTGTTACCGCTGACTTTCCTGGTGCCCCCAACCGGAGCCATAATATTCCTGGCCGCGATTTATTACGGGGCCATGTACGGCGGTGCGATTTCATCGATCATGCTCGGTATTCCCGGCGCCTCGACCGCGGTTGCGACGACCTTCGACGGTCGCCCGTTGGCAAAACAGGGCCTGGCCGACAAGGCCTTGATTGGTGCTGCAGTTGCTTCATTTGTCGGCGGTTCGATTTCAGTCGTGCTTTTTACTTTTTTCGCACCCCCACTGGCGCACGTTGCGCTGGTGTTTGGCGCTCCCGAAGAATTTGCGCTGATGATGCTGGCTTTTGCGACCTTTGTCGGCCTCGGTGGTGATGATATTTTCAAGACCCTGTTTTCAATCTGTATCGGCCTGGTGTTGAGCGCGGTTGGGTTCGACATTATTTCCGGTGAGCCGCGACTGGTATTGTGGGACATCACCGGATTCCTGCACGGAGTCAACTTCCTGGTGCTCGCGATCGGCATTTACGGCATCGGCGAGATGCTGTGGACGGTCGAGGAACATGCCCTCGGCGGTGGCAAGAGCATGCTGTCCGATGCGACTGTAACTGTAGCGCGCACTATTGCCGCGCTGCGCGAACTGGTTAAGACCTGGAAGGCAATCGTGATGGGTTCGTTTCTGGGTTATTTTGTCGGCATCCTGCCGGCAGCCGGCGCCACCCCCGGCTCGCTGATGGCTTACGGGATTGCCAAGCAGATTTCGAAGGAGCCCGAAAAATTCGGTGAGGGCGCGATCGAGGGTGTGTGCGCGCCGGAAGCCGCCAACAACGCCGCCAGTACTGGTTCGATGCTGCCGATGTTGACACTCGGAATTCCCGGCTCGCCGACGACCGCGATCCTGCTCGGCGGTATGGTCATCTGGGGCCTGGAGCCCGGCCCGCGCCTGTTTGTCGATCACAGCGAGTTCGTCTGGGGATTGATCGCGTCGTTATACGCCGCCAACTTGTTTACGTTGATAATCAACGTCGCCTTTATCCCGGTATTCATCAAGGTGTTGAAAACCCCGTTTACGATCCTGGCGCCGGTCATTTTCGTTTTATGCCTGATCGGTGGTTACGCGCCGACCCAGGACATGCACGACGTCTGGTTGATGATCGTGTTCGGAATCACCGGCTACCTGATGCGCAAACTCGATTACCCGCTGGCGCCAGCAGTACTGGCGATTGTGCTCGGACCGCTGGCGGAACCCGCCATGCGCCAGTCGCTGATTATTAGCGAAGGCTCGTTCATGATTTTCTTCGAACGCGTTTACGCCGGACCAATCATGATTGCGGCCTTGATTCTGCTGTTTCTGCCATTGTTCAAGATAATCTATGACAGGCTTCGTAAACCCCGGCCGCAGGCAGAATAGATGGTTAAGGGTTATGTCTAGCTATTTAACATTCAACTGGGCGCTGCAATGATTTTAAGTGACATTGTTCCGCTCGAGCAATCCAAGGGACTCAAGACGCGAGTCTATGTAGCCCTGCGCGAATTGATCGGACACATGGATATTTACTCCAGCAAGGATCCGATCCGGCTCGATGAGCGCGCCCTTGGGGAACAGCTGGGCGTTAGCCGCACCCCGGTACGCGAAGCGATTTCGCGGCTCGAACAGGAAGGGATTGTCGAGAATATTGCGCGTCGCGGGGCCTTTATAGTGCGCAAGAACAAGGAGGAAATACTCGATATTGTCGATGTCTGGGCCGCGCTTGAAAGCATGGCTGCGCGCCTTGCGACCAGCCGTGCCAGCGACGAAGAAATCTCGCGGTTGCGCAAGAATTTCACGACTTTTGACGGTGAAGATGCGCGCGCGCATATCGATGAATACTCGGATACCAATATCGAGTTTCATCAAACGATCATCAAACTGGGGCATTCCGAGTTGATTACCCAGATGGCGGATCAGTTGTTTTTTCACATGCGCGCTATTCGCGCCAGCACCATCAAGGATCTTGATCGGATTGCGCAATCGATTATGGACCACACCCGTATCATCGAGGCAATTGAAGAGCGGGATGCCTACCATGCCGAGCAGCTGGTCAGGGACCACGCACTCGAACTGGCGAAACATATTGAGCGTTATGTCGATTACCTGGATTAACGCGATCAGCTGAGCCAATCGAAACTGGCTCAAGTAACAAACCAAAGCCTGGTTCCCGTGATTTCCGGGCCGGCTTATTAAATCAGAGAGGTAGATGGAAATGTCAACTGTAGCTGAAAAACCACCGGTATCGGATACCGCCACGGACACCCTGAAGGCAAAAACCAAAGATGGATCGGTTATATCCGGTGGTCATCTGGTTGCCAAGGCCCTCAAGGCCGAGGGCGTCGACACCATATTCACGCTATGTGGGGGTCATATCATCGATATTTACGATGGCTGCCTCGACGAAGGCATTCGCATTGTCGATGTGCGCCACGAGCAAACTGCCGCGCATGCTGCTGATGGTTATGCGCGTCAAACCGGCAAGCTGGGCTGTGTCGTGACCACCGCGGGCCCGGGCTGCACCAATGCGGTCACCGGTATCGCTACCGCGTATCGCTCGGAAAGCCCGATACTGCATATCGGTGGACAAAGCTCGCTGAGCCAGCACAAGATGGGTTCGCTGCAGGATCTGCCACATGTCGACATGATGACGCCGATCACCAAGTTCGCTTCGGGTGTATTTTCAACCGAGCGCGTTGCCGACATGATATCGATGGCGGCACGTGAATGTTTTAACGGTGCTTATGGCCCTTCATACCTGGAAATCCCCAGGGATATTCTGGATCGTGAGATTCCGATTGAAACTGCGGTCATTCCAGAACCAGGTTCATATAGAGCATCGGTCAAATCCATCGGTGATCCGGCCGATATTGAAAAACTCGCTGATATCCTGGTAAAAGCGAAGCGTCCGGCGGTATTACTGGGGCAACAGGTCTGGGCGGCTCAAGGGCAAGATGCTGCGATCAGTTTCGTGCGCGCGCTCGATATTCCGGCCTACATGAATGGTGCCAGTCGTGGCATGCTTCCGCAGGGCGATCCGCACCACTTCGATCGCACGCGTAGCGATGCATTTAAAAACGCCGACGTCATTCTGATTGTCGGTACTCCGTTCGATTTCCGCATGGGCTACGGCAAGCGTATCTCCAAAGAAGCGACCCTGGTACAGATCGATCAAAACTATGCCACGGTCGGTAAAAATCGTGATATCAGCCTTGGCCTCGCCGGCGATCCCGGTTCAATATTGGCCGCGGTCGAACAGGCTGCATCGGGTCGTATCGATGACGGTGCCAAACAGGAACGTCAGAAATGGATGGCCGAGCTGCGCGACATCGAAGCCACCAAGCTGGAAAAGCTGATGCCGATGTTTACCACCGATCAGAATCCGATTCACCCTTATCGTCTCGCCTACGAAATTAACGAGTTCCTTGGCGAAGATACGATTTATATCGGCGACGGTGGGGACATTGTCACCATTTCGGCACAGGCGGTGCGCCCGCGTAACCCGGGCCAATGGATGGACCCGGGCGCATTAGGCTCGCTCGGCGTCGGCACCGGCTTTTCGATGGCGGCCAAGCTCGCGCATCCCAACAAGGAGGTCGTCTGTCTCTACGGTGACGGCGCCTTCGGCATGACTTCTTTCGACATGGAAACCGCGCAACGCTTCGGTGCGCCTTACCTCGCCGTGATCGGTAATAACTCTGCAATGAACCAGATTCGCTACGGCCAGCTCGCCAAGTATGGACAGGATCGTGGTGACATCGGTAACAAGCTCGGTGATGTGCCGTTCTCCAAGTTTGGTGAAATGATTGGCGGCTACGGTGAAGAAGTGCATGAAGCCAAAGAAATTCAGCCCGCGATGCAGCGTGCTCGTGAGGCGATTGCGAAGACGGGTAAATGTGCCGTGGTCAACGTCTGGGTCGACCCGAACGAATATGCGCCGGGTACCAAAGCACAAACCATGTACAAGTAACGGATTTCAGAAACAGACGAACATTAATTAGAGGTAAGTAATGTCTAAGGCTCTAGACCATATAAAAATTCTGGATTTCACACACGTCCAGTCTGGCCCCACTTGCACTCAACTGCTCGCATGGATGGGTGCTGATGTCATCAAGGTGGAACGTCCCGGTGTCGGTGACGCGACCCGTAAGCAACTGGTGGATGTTGAAGGTGCGGACAGCCTTTATTTCACCATGCTGAATCATAACAAGCGCTCGCTGACGCTTAATTCCAAAACTGAAAGTGGAAAGGAAGTGTTGGAGCGACTAGTTAAGACCTGTGACGTGCTGGTGGAAAATTTTGCACCGGGAGCACTTGATCGAATGGGCTTCAGCTGGGAGCGTATCCAGGAACTGAATCCACGCATGATCATGGCCTCGGTAAAAGGCTTCGGGCCCGGACCTTACGAAGATTGCAAGGTTTATGAAAACGTCGCGCAGTGTGCGGGCGGTTCAGCCTCTACGACCGGTTTTCGTGATGGTCTGCCGCTGGTCACTGGCGCCCAGATCGGCGATTCCGGCACCGGGTTGCACCTGGCATTCGGCATTTGTGCCGCGTTGTTGCACCGTGATAAAAGTGGTCGCGGTCAGCGCGTGCTGGCGCCAATGCAGGACGGTGTACTGAACCTGTGCCGGGTCAAGTTACGCGATCAGCAACGCCTCAAGGCTGGACCGCTAACAGAGTACTCACAGCACGGTGAAGGCGTCGATTTCGGTGATGCCGTACCACGTGCCGGTAATGATTCAGGCGGTGGTCAGCCGGGGCGTATTATTAAATGCAAGGGCTGGGAAACCGATCCCGATGCGTATACCTATTTCATCACCCAGGCGGCAGCGTGGCCGAAAATCTGCGACGTGATCGGCACACCGGAATGGAAGGAAGATCCGGACTATGCAACGCCGCCGGCGCGTTTGCCGCATCTGAATGAAATATTCAAAAGGATTGAGAAATGGACCATGACCAAGACCAAGTACGAAGTCATGGATATTTGTAATCCGCTCGATATCCCGGTCGGACCGATCCTGTCGATGAAAGAACTTGCCGAAGAGCCATCGCTGCGTGAAACCGGCACCATTGTCGAAGTCGATCATCCCGAGCGCGGTCCGTACCTGTCGGTTGGCTGTCCGGTTAAGCTATCGGACAACGACGTCGTGGTGGAACGCTCGCCGCTATTGGGTGAACACTCGGATGAAATTCTGAGCGAGGTACTCGGTTACAGCGCGGATGAAATCGCCTCTTTAAAAGAAGCGGGCGCAGTATAGGCATTACTCCCGGGCGACTAATGTAGCTCGGGGCAACAGGAGAGTTAAATGAGATTAATCGTTCATGGCCAACAGGCCTATGGCAAATCTGTACTCGAAGCCATCCTGGATAAAGGAGTGGACGAGGTGGTCGCGGTTTATAGCACCCCCGACAAGGAGGGTCGACCGCTGGACCCGCTCAAGGAATTTGCCCTGCAGCGGGACTTGCCCGTTTATCAACCGGAATCCTATAAGAATCCCGAAGTCTGGGAACAGCTGGCCAGCCATGAAGCAGATTTATGCGTAATGGCTTATGTACTATTGTTCGTGCCTGAAGAGGCGCTCAACGTGCCGAAACACGGCTCAATCCAGTACCATCCGTCGTTGCTACCCTGGCACAAAGGACCAAGTTCAATCAACTGGCCGATTATCATGGGCAAACAAAAAACGGGTCTGTCGATCTTCTGGCCGGATAATGGCCTGGATACCGGACCGATTCTGCTGCAAAAAGAAGTCGATATCGGTCCCGATGATACGCTCGGATCGATTTATTTTGACAAGTTGTATCCGCTCGGGGTTGACGCCATGCTGGAGTCGATCGAACTGGTGCGCGCCGGTACTGCGCCGCGGGAAGTACAGGATCCCGAAGCTGGCAGCTACGAGGGCTGGTGCCGCAAGGAAGAAGTGCAGATCGACTGGAGCAAGGCTAGCGATGAAATTTACAACCTGATTCGGGGGGCCAATCCCCAACCCGGCGCCTGGACTACTTTTAATGGCAGCGAGGTCAAGGTTTTCGACAGCCGCAAGGATGATGGTAGTGGCGAATCCGGCAGCGTCGTTTCGGTTGACGACAGCGGCATCCTGGTCGCGACTGCAGACGGTGCCATTCGGATAATGAAGGTGCGTGCCGATGCCGGCAAACTGACAGCAGCAGAGTACGCCGCCGAAGCGGGGCTTGCAGCAGGGGCGACGTTGGGTAGTTAAATTGGAAGCATCGGTCACACTTATTTTTTACAACTGGAGTCGGCTTACTACCGCTGTCAAAATCCATATCGACGAAGCCGAATTTGTTCAGGGCTTGTTCTAACGAGAGGTTGAGGTAAATGATCAAGATTATCCTGGTACCTGTAGATGGCACAGAACACAGCGCGGAAGTGCTCGACACCGCGCTGGTTATCGCCAAACGCTTCGATTCGCATATCAAGGTCGTGCACGTGCGTGAACGCTTCAGCGAACCGTACATGTTTGGTGGTATACCCAAAAACTACCGCGAGGAATTCGCCAGGATGAGCAAAAAGGCGGTCGATTCGACGGTCGACACGGTACGTGCTCAGTTTAACGACTTCTGCAAACAGGGCGGAGTCAAGATTACCCGCAAGCCATCGGGTTCGAAGGAGGTTACCGCCTCGCTGCATGTGCTCGAAGGCGATGCCGAGAGTGTGCTGGGCCAGGAATCCCGACTGGTGGACGTCATCGCGATGTCACGGCCGACCCAGCATCGAATCGGCGGCCCCGGTGTGGGCGAATTACATGAGTCGTTGATGCTGCATTCGGGACGCCCAGTGCTGATTGTGCCACCGGAGTGGAAGGCACATCGTGCCGATCATGCCGCAATTGGCTGGAACGACAGTGTCGAGGCGAGCCGTGCGATTTGCATGACCTTGCCCTGGTTGACACAGATGAAAAAAGTGACGGTACTGGTATCGAAAAAGCGTGAGCCCGGGGTTGGAGAAATCATCGATTACCTCAAGCGGCACGGCTGTAAAGTCGATTACCAGGTGCTCAGTGGCCGCGGCGGCAATGTCGGTAAGAAAATGCTGGTGGCCTGCGCCGATATCGGCGCCGAATTCCTGGTGGTCGGCGGTTTCACCCATACCCGCACCCGGCAGCGCCTGTTTGGTGGCGTCACCAGCCACCTTTTGAGTGATACCAATATAATTACCGTGATGGCGCATTGATGTTCTGTTGTGGCGCAATCACATGTTTTAGCTAGCTCCTCCTTGGGTTAAACTTTGCCCCGCTCGTTAAGAGCGGGGATACTTCTTAAGCACACCCTAACTCGAGAAAATTTATATGTCGCAACCTGAGCTCAATTCCGACGCGGTCGACAATCGCAAGCAACGCCGCCGGGGCAAGACCAAGGGCCGGGTGGTTGACCTTAACGCACTGCTAGAAGTCCAAAGCCTGCTTGGCGAAGAATCGCGCGCTCATGACCTGTTGATCGAGCATTTGCACAAGATCCAGGACAAGCACGGGCACTTGTCGGCCGCGCACCTGACCGCCTTGGCCCACGAAATGCGCCTTGCTACGACCGAGGTTTACGAGGTTGCGAGTTTTTACCACCATTTCGACGTAATCCGGGAAGGCGATATTGTGCCGCCGGCGCTCACCGTGCGCGTTTGCGATTCGGTCAGCTGCGAAATGGCCGGTAGCGAAGAACTTATCAGTGCGCTGGAGGCCTCGCTCGGTAAAGGCGTGCGCGTGCAGCGCGTCCCCTGCGTCGGCCGTTGTGATAAGGCACCGGTTGCGGTGGTCGGTCAGTACACGGTCGATATTGCGACCCCTGACGCGGTGAAATCAGCAGTCGATGCGGACAATACCACTCAGCCCATGCCGGAAGACAGCGTCAGTTTCGATGCCTATCGCGCTGGTGGTGGTTACCAGTTGTATGACAGCTTACTCGCCGGCGACATCAGCGGAGATAACATTATCGAGGCTCTCGAAGGGACGCAGTTGCGCGGCCTCGGCGGTGCCGGCTTTCCGGTTGGACGCAAGTGGCGCATCCTGCGCGATCAACCCGCGCCGCGCCTGTGTGCGATCAATATCGATGAAGGCGAACCCGGAACTTTTAAAGATCGCTTCTACATGCTCTCCGATCCGCACCGCTTTCTCGAAGGTATGCTGATTGCGGCCAGCGTGATCGGTATTGATAAGTGTTATATCTATATTCGCGATGAGTACCCGTCGGTAATCGAGAACCTCAAACTGGCGGTTGCGGACCTGGTTAACAAATCCGGATACGAACTCCCCCACATAGAAATTCGCCGCGGCGCCGGCGCCTACATCTGCGGTGAAGAATCGGCAATGATCGAGTCGATCGAAGGCAAACGCGGGATGCCGCGACTGCGCCCGCCTTACGTCGCCGAGGTCGGCCTGTTCGGTCGCCCCACACTTGAGCACAACTGTGAATCGCTGTTCTGGGTTCGAGACGTCATCGAAAAGGGTTCTGAATGGTTCGATGCGCAGGGTCGCAACGGGCGCAAGGGCGTGCGTAGTTTCTCGGTGTCGGGCCGCGTCAACAAGCCCGGGGTGCATCTCGCACCGGCAGGAATCACGATCAAGGAGCTGATCGATGAATACTGTGGCGGCATGCTCGACGGTCACCAGTTTTATGGCTATTTCCCGGGCGGCGCCTCGGGTGGTATTTTGCCGGCCAGCTTAAACGATATCCCGCTCGATTTTGACACCCTGCAGGAATATGGCTGTTTTATCGGTTCCGCGGCGGTCGTGGTGCTGTCGGACCAGGACAGCGCCAGGCAGGCGGCATTAAACTCGCTGAAATTTTTCGCGCACGAGTCCTGCGGTCAGTGCACGCCGTGCCGGGTGGGCTGCGAGAAGGCCGTCAGCATCATGGAGACCGGTGACTGGGATGTCGAGCAATTGAACGATTTGTCGACGGTCATGATCGATGCTTCGATTTGCGGTCTCGGGCAGGCAGCACCCAATCCCATATTGTCTGTCATAAAGTATTTCCCCCATGAGCTGGGTATCGAGGAGCAACAGTAATGGCCGCGAATCCCGATTCTATTTTTGAAACCATCGAATTCACGCTAAACGGTGCTTCGGTCGAAGCCCTGCCGGGTGAAACCATCCTGCAGGCAGCGCAACGCACCGGCACCGAGATCCCGCATCTTTGTTACACCGATGGATTGCGTGCCGACGGCAACTGCCGCGCCTGCATGGTCGAGATCGACGGTGAACGTGTACTCGCGCCAAGTTGTTGTCGCGATCCGACCCCGGGCATGGTCGTTAACTCGGACAATGAACGCTCGCAGAAATCGCAAAAGCTGGTGCTCGAGTTGTTGCTGTCAGATATGCCTGAGCAGTCCTACACGCTCGACAATGAATTGACCTACTGGGCCGATAAACTCGAGGTCGGCAAGCCAAGATTCAAACCCCGGCATCAGCCAAAGGCTGACCTTTCGCATCCGGCAATCGCGGTTAACCTCGATGCCTGTATCCAGTGCACGCGCTGCCTGCGCGCCTGCCGCGAGGAGCAGGTCAACGACGTCATCGGTCTCGCGCGCCGCGGCTATCACGCCGAAATCGTGTTCGATATCGGCGACCCGATGGGCGAGTCATCCTGTGTTGCCTGCGGTGAATGTGTCGCCGCCTGCCCGACCGGCGCGCTCAGCAACGCGACTGGCGCGCATCTGCTCGAAGCCGACCGCAAGGTCGACTCGGTATGCCCTTATTGTGGGGTGGGCTGTTTGCTAACTTACCATGTCAAAGACGATAAAATCCTGCGCGTCGAAGGGCGTGACGGCCCGGCTAACTTCAGCCGTCTGTGCGTCAAGGGGCGTTACGGTTTCGACTATGTCAATCACCCCCAGCGTTTACTCAAGCCACTGATACGCAAACCAGGCGTACCCAAAGGGCTGAACGAGCATTTCGATCCGAGCGATCCGTCAAAAATGTTTCGCGAGGCAAGCTGGGAAGAGGCGATGGATTTCGCCAGCGGTGGTTTGGGGAAAATCAAGGATGAACTCGGCGGTGCCGGACTCGCCGGCTTCGGTTCGGCCAAGGGTTCGAACGAAGAGGCCTATTTGTTCCAGAAGCTGGTGCGTGTCGGATTCGGCACCAACAACGTCGATCACTGTACGCGGCTGTGTCACGCGTCGAGCGTCGCGGCCCTGCTCGAGGGCATCGGTTCCGGTGCGGTTTCGAACCAGGTCGAAGACGTCAAGCACGCCGAGGTTTTCCTGGTCATTGGCTCCAATCCGACCACCAATCATCCGGTGGCGGCAACTTTCATGAAAAACGCGATCAGGGACGGCAAGAAACTGATCCTGCTGGATCCGCGCAAGACCGATATAGCACGGCATGCCACTCACTTCCTGCAGTTCAATGCATCGACCGACGTTTCGCTGCTGAATTCGATCCTGCACGTGATTATCGATGAAGGCTTGACCGACGATAATTTTATTGCCGAGCGCACGACCGATTTTGCAGAATTGAAGGCGAATGTCGCCGACTTCAGTCCTGAGAAAATGGCGCCAGTAACCGGCATCGATGCCGACACGGTGCGCGATGTGGCCAGGTTGTTTGCCACTTCGAAAGGATCGATGATTTTCTGGGGCATGGGGATTTCACAGCATATCCATGGCACCGATAACTCACGCTGCCTGATTGCCTTGTCGATGATTACCGGCCAGGTGGGTCGTCCCGGCACCGGGTTGCATCCACTGCGCGGTCAAAACAACGTGCAGGGCGCGTCTGACGCGGGTTTGATCCCGATGATGTTCCCGGATTACCGTCGTGTCGATAATCCCGAGGCCAACGCATTCTTTAGCGAGTACTGGAATAGCGAGCTCGATAAAAAGGCGGGGCTTACCGTGGTCGAAATCATGCATAGCATCCTCGAAGGCAATATCAGGGGGATGTACATCATGGGTGAAAATCCGGCAATGTCGGATCCGAATCTGAATCATGCGCGCGCAGCGCTGGCAGCGCTGGATCATCTCGTGGTGCAGGATATGTTCCTGACCGAAACCACGGCTTTTGCCGACGTGGTATTGCCGGCATCGGGCTGGGCCGAAAAAGACGGCACCGTATCGAATACCGATCGGCGCGTGCAGCTTGGTCATGCCGCGGTACCCTTGCCGGGCGAGGCGCGTCAGGACCTGTGGATTATCCGCGATATCGGCCTGGGGCTAGGTCTGGACTGGAACTACGCTCACGTGTCTGAAGTCTACGACGAAATGCGCGGCGCCATGCCGAGCATTACCGGTATTACCTGGGATCGCCTAAACCAGGCTTCGTCGGTAACCTATCCCTGTGCGGATGAAAACGATCCCGGTCAAGGGGTGGTATTTGTTGAAGATTTCCCGACGGCGAATGGTAAGGCCCGGTTGGTTGCGGCCAAGTCGATTCCGGCGGATGAGCAACCCGACGATGAATACCCGCTGGTATTGATTACCGGTCGTCAGCTGGAACACTGGCATACCGGCTCGATGACACGGCGTACACAGGTGCTCGACGCAATTGAACCGGTGCCGGTGGTGTATGTCAATCAGCAGGATCTGGAAGCCATGGGCGTGGCCGCCGGTGCCGAAATTGTCGCCAAATCCCGACGCGGCGAACTGCGCGCTTACGCGCGCCCCGATGCCGCGTTGAAAAAGGGTGAGGTGTTCATCCCGTTCTGCTACCACGAAGCAGCCGCGAACCTGCTGACCAACGAGGCGCTCGATCCTTTCGGCAAAATTCCGGAATTCAAGTTCTGCGCGATCAAACTCGAGGCGGCCTAGTTACTCCTGGTTGGACAGGATGATCTTGCCGAAATGACCGCCCTGTTCCATCAACCTGTGGGCCTCGGCAGCATCCTTCAGCGCAAAGCGGGCATCGACCAGGGGCTCGATCGTGCCGGCCGCGAACAGCGGCATTACGCTGGATTCGAATTGATGGATGATCGACGCCTTTTCCGTGACTGGCCGAGAGCGCAGCACTGAACCGATGATGCGCTGGCGCTTGACCATCATCGTCGCGAGATTCAGCTCGGCCTTGATGCCTCCCATGACGCCGATCAACATCAGGGTGCCGGCAAGTGCGAGAGATTTCATATTCGGTTGCAGATACTTTGCGCCGATATGATCGAGAATGACGTCGACACCGCGCCCCGCGGTAATACCTTTAATCTCCTCGGCAAATTCCTGTTCACGGTAATCGATGACATGGCCGGCACCTTGCTCAGCAACTCGTTCAAGTTTCGCGCTCGATGCCGTGACAATAATCTCGGTATCAGGGGTCAGGGCTCTGCACAGCTGAATCGCTGCTGTCGCAACACCACCGCCACCACCATGAATCAAGACCGATTGCTTGCCCTGCAGCTCGCCGAGCATAAAGAGGTTTAGATAAGCAGTGATATAGGTTTCACAGATACAGGCGGCCTGTTCGAAGCTAACCGATTCCGGAATCGACATCGCGTGATCTTCGCGTGCCAGCGCATACTCGGCATAGCCACCGCCACCGACCAGCGCTACCACGCGATCACCGGGTTTAAAACGGGTGGCGTCATTGCCATTCGATTCAACCACACCGGCAACCTCGAGTCCGAGAATTCCGGAATCCCCGGGTGGAGGCGGGTAGTTGCCTTCGCGCTGGATGATATCGGGACGATTCACCGACGAATTCATAACTTTGATCAGTATCTGACCGTCGGTGGGCGAGGGCTTTTCGACCTCGCTTAATTGCATCATCTCGGGGCCGCCAAAGTCGCGCAACGTAATCGCTTTCATAGGGTTTCCTTAATTTTTTTCGGGGATTGAGCCTGCAGGCAGTAATTTGAATCTTATCCTAATTCAAGCTTGAGATGCTATTTGCAAAGTGGCCCGTTTAAAGTTGTCCATATTAATTTCCAATATTACCGGCCAGGTCCTAGTTTTGTCCCGACAGCTATATATACTCGACGACTCGGTGCCTTTAGGCGATTCTGGGAACAAGAGTTAGAGACATATATATGAGCGATCGCATAGATATCAGTGGCCTTAGCGTTGACCATGGACTGTATGGTCTGGTCGAGGAAATTTCGGTTGGCACGGGGATAGAAACCTCGTCCTTCTGGCAATCACTGGCCGAAATTTTGGTCGAACTGGGTGCGCGAAATGCGGATTTACTGAAACAACGTGATCAGCTGCAGAATCAGATTGACGCCTGGCACAAAGCGAATCCGCAACCGGTCAAGCCTGATCAGTACAAGACTTTTCTGCAGGAGATTGGCTACCTGGTTCCCGAGTCGGATGATTATGCAGTGACCACCGAAAATGTCGACGATGAGATTGCAGTAATCGCTGGTCCCCAGCTGGTGGTGCCGGTCGACAATGCGCGTTACGCGTTAAACGCCGCTAATGCCCGCTGGTACAGTCTGTATGATGCGCTCTACGGAACCGATATCATCCTCGAAGTCGAGGGTTGCAAGAAGACGCCGAAGTACAATCCCGTGCGCGGGCAAAAGGTTATTCGCTACGCACGCAAGTTCCTCGATCAGTCGGTACCGCTGGCGGCGGGCAGTCACGCCTACGCGGTGCGATACAAGGTCGTGTCGGGGAAATTGATCGTGGTCATGGGTGACGGCAGCCAGACTGAACTCGGCTGGCGTGAATGCTTTGTTGGCTATCGCGGTGATCCGGAGCAACCGAGCGCGGTCCTGCTTTGTCACAATAACTTGCATATCGAGCTGTTGATCGGTGAGGGCTATTTTATCGGGCAGGGTGACCTCGCCAACATCTACGATATCAATCTCGAATCTGCGGTAACCACGATCCAGGACTGTGAAGATTCGGTCTCTGCTGTCGATGCCGATGATAAGGTCAGGGTTTATCGTAACTGGTTTGGCTTGATGAAAGGTGATCTCACGGCAGAGGTCGCGCGCGCTAAGGAAACCATCGAGCGCAGCCTGAATCCGGACGCTGAATTTATCGCCCCGGACGGTTCAACCTTTAGTTTACCCGGTCGCAGCCTGATGCTGGTGCGAAATGTCGGCACGCATATGTATACCGATGCGATAACCTGCGATGGCAAAGAGATTCCCGAAACCTTCCTCGATGCCATGGTGACCGCGCTCGCCGCCAAGCATGATTTGCTCGGCAACGGGCCGTTTAAAAACAGCCGTAAAGGCAGCGTATATATCGTCAAGCCTAAAATCCACGGGCCCGAGGAAGTCGGTGCCGCGATCAGGTTGTTTGAAATGGTTGAACAAGCATTGGGGCTGGAGCCAAAGACGCTAAAGATAGGCATCATGGACGAGGAGCGTCGCACCACCGTCAACCTCAAGGAATGTATTCGTGCAGCAAGCGAGCGAGTGATCTTCATCAATACCGGATTCCTGGATCGTACCGGCGACGAGATTCATACCAGCATGGAAGCCGGCGCGATGATCCCCAAAAACGAGATCAAGAATTCTACCTGGTTGCTTGCCTACGAAGACTGGAATGTCGACGTCGGGCTCGCTGCCGGTTTACCGGGGCATGGCCAGGTCGGCAAGGGCATGTGGGCGGCGCCGGACAACATGCGTGCGATGATGCGGCAAAAAATTGCGCATCCGCGTGCCGGCGCCAACACCGCCTGGGTACCTTCCCCAGTGGCTGCTTGCCTGCATGCGATGCATTACCATGATGTAGACGTCGCAAGTCGACAGTTGCAGCTGACGCAGTGTTTGCGCGCCAGTCTCGATGATATTTTGACGATTCCGCTGCTCGGTCAACGTAACATCAAGCAAAGCGAACTGATGATGGAACTCGAAAACAATGCCCAGGGAATACTGGGTTACGTGGTGCGCTGGATAGACCAAGGCGTCGGTTGTTCCAAGGTACCCGACGTCAGCGATACCGACTTGATGGAAGACCGTGCGACCCTGCGGATTTCGAGCCAGCACATCGCCAACTGGTTACATCACGGCATCACCGATGCGGAACAGGTGCGCAGCGTATTTGAAAAAATGGCCGAGGTGGTCGATCGACAAAATGAAGGCGACCCGCTGTACCGCAATATGGCGCCTGATTTTGACAAGAGTATCGCGTTTCAGGCCGCGCTCGACCTGGTGTTCGAGGGACGCAAGGTCGCCAACGGCTATACCGAGCCGGTGCTGCATGCCCGTCGCCGCGAACTCAAGGCAACACTCGGGAATTAGCTGGACTCCGTTATTCGAGATTTGGCTGGGAACCGTGTTAAGGAATTTCCCCCGACCCGAAATTGCTACTGGTTGGCCCCAGTTGTCGTGAAAGCAGACACTCACTATCGATTTCTTAGTGTCTTCTAACGACCCACAACGGACCCTTAAGTTGTCTCTATGCATTAAATTTCGACTGACGTATAACATCAAGACCAGAAATCATCGACCGTGTATCGGTCATATGCGTAGATCCAGATTTCAGTGATCTGCTGATTAGTGATCTCGAATACGTGCACCTGCCTCGAGTCCAACACTTTTCCATTTCGACGAGCTGTTGCCCGGACCAAGACCGCAGCGTGGCAATCGCTCGAAGTCACGTCCAGAATTTCAGATTTGAAGGTGTTCTCTGATCGTTGAATGATTGCGGCGATTGCCTCTCGAACCGCTGCCTTTCCTCGAAATTCTCCACCGACAACCGTATGGGCGGGCAGATGGTATCCAATATTGTTGGATACATGGTCTTTCCAAAACTCTTCGGAGTTACCGCGTATTCTGGCTTCATAATAGGCCCGAGCAATTTCTTGGTTGGTCATTTCAAAGTCTTCCTGTTGGCTGATGATATGGATATATAACAAATGCAGTCTAACAGCGCGATTAAAAGGAAGTTGACCTGGTAATATATTATCTGTTATCGGGCGTCAGCTTCTGGCCGATTCGAGAAGCCTGTGAAGTGGATTTCAGCGTCTGCAATCGGGAAAGCTGACGCATAAAAGATTTAGATGGGCGGAAAGGATCGAGCCTTAAAGATAAATGCCAAATCTACTGGCCATATTGGTAATGCTAAGACTGCCGAAATCTCTTACTATGTAATTCCGACAATAAAAATAAAATCGCACCAGGAGATAAATATGAAACAGGAACGAATCGACCCGGGTTGGGCTTGGGCAAAGAAGCTAAACATTTCCGCTGGAGTGAAGGTAGGGGATACAATTTATCTTTCCGGTACTGTGGCTTTTGACAATGACGGCAATGTTATTGGTGCTGGAAGTGTATACGAA
>CAXMSP010000133.1:0-8764 GCA_964196225.1 uncultured Gammaproteobacteria bacterium
CCGGCGTGATTATAACAAAGTTATTCCGCTAGCAGAGGGAGAAAAGGATCAAAGAATTCGCGAGGCAGATGGTTATCGGCTCAAGCGTATCAACGAGGCCGAAGGTGATGTGGCACGATTCAACTCTTTATTTGCTGAATACAGCAAGGCACCCGAAGTCACTCGTCGACGCATCTACATTGAAACCATGCAGGATGTGATGCCGGGCATCCAATCTAAAATTCTAGTCGATGATGAAATGAACGGTTTGCTACCGCTACTCAATCTTGGTGCGCAGAAAGGTGGTCAGCAATGAAAAATTTAAAGCAGCTTGCGGTATTGTCAATTCTGGTTGTCGGCCTATTTGTGTTGATGAGTTCGATTTACACTGTTGATGAAGTCGAGCAAGCTATTATTACCCAATTTGGTAAGCCGGTGGGAGAGCCTGTCGTTGAAGCCGGGCTTAAATTTAAAGTCCCCTTTATTCAAGAGGTCAACCCCATCGACAAGCGTGTGCTTGAATGGGATGGACCGCCTTCGGATATGCCAACCAAGGATAAACTGTATATCTCCGTCGACCTGTTCGCTCGCTGGAAAATTGTTGATCCACTACAGTATTTTTTACGCTTGCGTGATGAGCGCAGTGCGCAATCCAGACTGGATGACATCCTCGGCAGTGAAACCCGCAATGCCGTTGCCAAGCATGAATTGATTGAAATTATCCGCACCACGAAAGATCGTGTTCCATTGCGTGATACCATTTTGGCCTCATCAGAACAGGAGTCAAACATGGGTTCCCTGGTGCCTATCGAGAAAGGACGCAAGCAGGTTGAGCAGGAGATATTCGCAGCTGCGTCTGAAAAAGTCGGTGTGTTTGGTATTGAATTGCTGGATATCCGCTTTAAGCGCATTAATTACAATGAAAGTGTACGTCCAAAGATTTACGACCGCATGATTAGTGAGCGACGGCAGATTGCTGAACGTTTTCTTTCTGAAGGAAATGGAGAGGCAGCTAGAATACGGGGTAATCGGGTTCGGGACTTAAATAAAATCCAGTCCGAAGCTTATCGGGCAGTGGAGGAAATTCGTGGTGTGGCAGATGCCAAGGCAACAGAGATTTATGCGGGGGCTTACAACCAAAGTCCCCTAGCAGTCGAGTTCTACGAATTCACACGGACTATGGCATCTTACCCGACCATCTTCGGTGAAAGCACGACCGTTGTACTGTCTACCAGCAGTGACCTGTTCAAATTTCTTAAGGGTATGACTCCAAATACGGAATGACACAACCGCTAATGGAAGCAAAACCTGTGAGCTGAAGTGTTTCTTAATTTGAGCGCTATCTGTCCAATGCGTTTGACAACCTACACCCTCAAAAACAAGTCATCTTCTAAGATGTGAAAATAGATGGGGATTGTGAAAAAAGTTCAACTAAATTCAAAATCTGTTTGTGTAATGGTGATAGCAAAAACAGGCATATTCTTCACTACAAGATAAAGGACATAGCATGAGTAAAGGTACAGTAAAGTGGTTTAATGCCGATAAAGGCTTTGGATTTATTACCCCGGAAGATGGTGGTAAAGATCTGTTTGTTCACCATTCAGAAATCCAAGCGGACGGTCAATACGCAACATTGAATGATGGTCAGGCCGTTGAGTTCGAAGTGGGTCAGGGTCAGAAAGGTCCATGCGCTAACAAAGTTCGCTCGGTGTAGTGCTAACAGGGTAATCACATAACAAAGCCCGCAGGGGGTGTTAAATTTCGGCTTCGGGCACTTAGCAGCCCTAGATATTTCAGTTCCAAGTGTCCGCTTTGGGTCGTTTTTTTCCGCCCACCGAACATTTCGCGGCGTCTGCTTTTGGGGAAATCCGGCCCCCCCTCCCCACCCTTTTCGGTCCCGAGGTTCGGCTCCGGTTCCGGCGACTCAGTCAGATGAGGGCCTTCTTGGCAACGGTAACTCGTTGACGCCATTTGAAGTTTCCCCGGGACCGCGTCGCGGTGCGTCGTCAAAATCGGGCGGTCAAAGAGAGGACCGATCGGGGATGGCTCGGGCGGCGGGAAAAGCCCATTTCAACACCTAGAGAAAGGCGTTACGATTCTTGTACTTTCTATAGATAAAACAGGTAGTTAGGTGTATTTTCAGTCCTCTGCTCTACCGACTGAGCTACCTGGGCTTAGGATGCGGAAGCGCGTATTAAATAGTCGCACACGGCTCGAGTCAAGCCCAGCGAGTTGGATTGATTGGTTTTTTGCGATTTACCCTGGCAAATCCCGCAATTACAACGACTTGCGGTGAGTTTCACGACGTTTTTAAAGACTGGGCGCCTTCTTTAACTTTGAATTTCTCCGAATTTCCCCAGGGGTGACAGGAATCTTACCGCCAAATCGAATTCACCGCCCTAAAGCGTTACTTGATCCTCAATATCACACTCATAGAGAAATCCCAGGTTCCCGAAATGACCGCTACCGGGTACTCCTCTGCTGCTTTTAAAAATGTCGCATTCGATGAAACCTTTTGGCGGTTTCGGTCGTGTTAAAGGTAAAGATAATTAAACCAATGAGGCTCCACGAATGAAAAAAAGAAATCTATGCGAACTGGGCGCAATTATGGCGATCTGCCTGGTGCTTGCAGCCTGTGGCGGTAGTAACAACAGCGATAGCTCGAGTGGAACGGGCAGCCTGTCGCTTTCGATCATCGACGCACCGATCCATGACGCCCAGGCGGTAACCGTGAATTTCATTGGTGCCGTGGTCAAACCGGAGGAAGGGCCGGCCCTGGAGTTCAAATTCTGCAAGGATCCGGTTAACCCCAACGACGATCCGCCGATCGTCCAGGAAGGCGAATGTACCAGCGTTCCTCACGTCGAGCGCATCGACCTGTTAAAACAAACCGCCGGCGCCAGCGCCCTGCTGCTGGATGGTGTCGAAGTTCCTGCCGGCAAGGTGAACTGGGTTCGGCTGGTGCTGGACGACGAAGCTGGAGAAATCGTACTGTCGACGGGTACCCATCCCCTGACCGTGCCGAGCGGCAACCAGAACGGGCTCAAGCTCAACCGGGGATTCATGGTGCCCGAGGACGGCGAGGCGAAGGTATATATCGACTTCGACGTGCGCAAGTCCATTGTCGAAGTCCATAGCAGTGTGCCGCCCAGCTATAAGCTGAAACCGACGTTGCGCCTGGTTCAGGACAACTACGGCGCCATCGTCGGCGAGGTCGATGTCGATCTGATGGATTCTACCTGCCTGGGTGGGTCGATCTATATTTTCTCCGGTGAGGGAGCACCGCCTGACGATATCGACCGAGACGAGGGCGACCCGGTAACCTCGACCCCGGTCAAGCTCGATGGATTGAGTGATACCGGCTTTTCCTACCACGTCGATTTTCTGATACCGGGCGATTACACCCTGGCATTCGTCTGCGCTGGCGGAGTGCTGAAGGATGAGAACATCCCGGATGAATTTGTCGAACCGGCAGACAATCCGGACCAGGATGATGATCTCAGCTTCACCGTTGCCGCGGAGACGGCAACCGTAGTCGATGACGGAGAAGTTCGAATCGATATCATGCTTCCCTGAGCAAACGGATCGGCAAGCGCATTTTTTCGATCTGCTGCAGCACGGCTCCGACACCCTGTGTTGTCGCCAATAAAGCTCGGCTAGAATAATGCATGTACCGAGACATTAGCTTCATATTTATGGTATTCGTACTCGTTTTCGCTCGATCGATTGTCGGCGTAGAGTAATTCGGCCTTGATGCGCCAGACGCTGTCCACCTTGTGTTCGCCTTTCAACTTCACGCGCAGGCGATCGTCAACCCTGTCCTGCGAGGCCACGCGCTCGTAATCGCTGTAGCGATACTCGAGCACCCCGCCAATCAGGGTTTCTTTCGAGCGTTTATTCAGGTAGTGGAAGCCGAACTCATACCGGGTGGGCGAATGGCTGGTGGTCGCGGTATTTGCCCGGTCGTTAAGCTCGAGTTCGTACTCGTAGCGATACTCGGTAATGCCCGTTTTCACCCGATACCCGACATTCAGGCTGGTACGATTGCCATCGAGGTAAAAGAACTCGTCCGATCGATCCGATATGTCTTCGTGCAGGAGTTTCAGCCTGACTTCTGTTTTATTTTGCAGCCGGGTTTTGGCCTTGATGATAAGGCCGGTGTTAGCCAGGAAATCCTGGCCGGAATACGACGACCGGGTTAACTGAAGACCATAGCCGAAGTCCCATCGATCGATCCGTTTACGAATTTCACCCCCCAGGGTGATGGAGTCGTTATCGAAGTCACTGCCCTCGAAATAATTTCTCGAATAGTAGGACGCCAGGGAATGGATACCATCCGTATCGCTACCCGATAGTTTCCAGCCGAACAGGCCGAGGGTTTCGACAAAAGTGGACGATTCGCCGGACACGTTAGATGAAGGTTGAGCAGTTATGTTCGAATCATAGCCATAGCCGGCGGAAGCGTAGCCGAACCATGGTTTCAATTCCCGGCTGCGAAGCTTTGCGATTTGTTTTTGAGCCAGTAAGCCGAACCGCTCGTCAGCGCTGGAGGCCCGGCTCTTTTCAAACAGGGCAATCGCTGCCTTGTTATTTCCTATCCTGTGCTCGATTAAGCCCAGATTGTAATAAGCCTGGGCGCCCAGGCTTTCATCGTCGACCAGGATCTCGAAATAGCGCCTGCTGTTTTCAAATTGGGCCAGCTTGTAATAAACCGAACCCAGGTTGTAGATCAATCGAGTGCTGGCCATGCCGCCTGTTTCGGCACGGGTAAAATAAGTCAAAGCTTGTTCGTAATTACCCTGGTTAAACAATTGCACCCCGGTGTCGAAATCCTCCCCGGGGGAAGAAAAGGCGGGACGTGACGATAATGCCGCGAGAATTAACAGCATAATCTGGGGTAATTTTTTGCAACGCATGATCGGATTATTGTGTAAAAACCCGCCTCAGTCACGCCCGCGGGAAAACGTTCGGTGCTGCCGTAAGGCTGGCCTCGATTTGCGGGGATGCTGCAGTATTAAGCAGGAGAACTACAAGAGCTTGCCATCTGATCCCGTCACTTGTTCTGGCCAGGGGCCTGGTTCAATCCTTTTTCAGCGGCATCAGCGGCATGTTCTCTGGCGTTATCGGAGGCGTCCTGGGCGGCTTCGGCCGCATTTTCTGCCGCTTCACCGGCGGCGCTGGCGGCATTATCTGACGCATTAGCGGCACTATTGCCACGCGATCGGGCAGCTTCGTTGGCATTGTCAGGAAGATCGACCTCGTGTTCACCGGCAATGTTAGGGAGCGAGATATCGGTGACACTATCTGGCATGTTGTCGTTGCTGAGCACACGGATGGTAATTTCGTCCAATACTTCATCGTCCGGTGACCCCAGGGCCGAGGACGAGCCTAGTGCAAACATCGCACAGACGATAAATAAAACTGGTTTAATCATGATCGCTGCCTCTGGGTCCTGCTCCGGTCAGGCCTCCATAATGAATTTGTATCCGCGTTGCACTTTATCGATCGGGTTGCTTCGGGTTTTAATTTTGAATATCTTCACCTTGTCGTTTAATCGGACTCGCGTGGTAATTTCGCCCTCGCCTCGAGCAACCGCCGATATTGGCAGAGCGATGACATTGGTGCCTTTTTTGAGATCGGCGTTCCAGCTAATTATTTTCTGATCTTCATAGCCTGAAATTTCGAGGTTCTCTGAAATATCGATTGTCATTTTTACACCGTCGATTGCGTGAGCCGAGTCGATGGCGACCCTGATCACCTTAACCTCGTCTCCCAGCAGCACCACCGCGTTGTCCTGATCCGTGATATTCAAGCTGAACAATACAGAAATCAGGGCAAGCATCACCAAACTGGCGGCAATACCGGCTGATAACCTCCCGGGAACCCGGACCGACAGGCGTTGGCCGGCACGAGTGGCTCGAGCGATGGCCCGGGATGCGAAATCCGCCGACACCGGCGGTACATCAACCTTTTTCAATTCATGAATAACGGCCAGGGCATCCTGATATTTCCCGGCACAGGCGACACAGGTCCGATGATGACCTACCACTATCTCATAATCCGCGGGCGACAGCTTCTCATCGATAAAATCCTGTAAAAGATTGTCAATTTCCCGGCAAGTCACAATTTCTACCTCTTGATATCATTTACACGATCCAAACCCCCAAGGGGTTCCATCGAAAGCAGCTTTTTCAAGTTGGTTCGCGCCCTGTTCAATCGGGATTTCAGGGTTCCCAGCGGTGCTTGCAGAATGTTGGTTAACTCGTTGAGGGTATATCCTTCCGAATCGTGGAGCAAAACGAGTATACGCTGATCATCGTTTAATTGGATTAATGCCGCATCGATTCTCGTCATTAATTCATTACCGCTGACATGCTCAAAAGGCGTGACCTGGTCGCAAATAACGGTTTCGCCATCACTTTCGAGGTCGAACAGCGTCGACTGTCGCGCGGCCGACCGGTAACTATCGACGTAGAGGTTATACAGCCCACGGCATAACCAGGGCGATAGTTTTTCGATTGACTCCAGCTGGTCGAGTTTTAGGAACAGGCGAGTTAACAGGATTTGCACCAGTTCTTCGGCGTCATCCTGTGAATTGCAAAGCCGGTACGCGAATCGATACAGGGTTTCGATATGCGGGCGGATAATTTGCTCGAAACGGTCAGCAGGATTGACCCTGCCTTTAAACAAATCAACAATACTCATAGGTCGCGCACGCTTGACAGATTAATTTTCTGATGCCAGATCATGTTCGATTCAAGTTGATCCTGCTGCTATCGACCGTTACTTTTAAGAAATTTCACATACCGATAATAGACATATCTGGGGCTTATTATCCGAAAAATCTCTAGTCTTGGACCGGATCGTATTAGTCGCGGACTCTTGTATCGATACAGGAATTCAAACAAATGTGCATTTGGGGTGGATGCTGCTCTGGAAATGACGGAACAGACAGAAATATAACTAAAAATTACCGAATTGCATCCAAATCTGAACCGGTAATTGTAATTCGCATTTTGCCCACACCGATACCAGTCCGGGCAACCCGAGAGTAAGCTCGGGAATAGTTCGGGCGCGAGGGAGCGACGCAGGAGAAATTCGTTATGATTCTTGGACTTTCCGCGAGGGTTCCCTGTATTTTCAGTCCTCTGCTCTACCGACTGAGCTACCTGGGCTTGGAGTGCGGAAGCGCGTATCAAATAGTCGAGCGGGGTTCGAGTCAAGCCTGAACCGTCGATTTTGCGCTTCGAGGGTGATTATCCCCGGTTCGGGACGGGCCGACCCCGAGAAATGCGACGTGAAGCCGATTGAAAGCGACCGGTACGAGACCGAAAAATGCCCAAAACCCCAGCCAACGGCAGACTTGATTTCGCTATCCTTAGAGGTTACTGCTATAGCGACACCATCACCCTCAACGATTTAATTTGCCAGGCCAATTTCGACTATTTGGTTCTGCCATATAATTACCGATTTTCACGCGTTAAAGATTCCCTGAAAATTATATAAAGTCCGCTGGAAAATATGATAATTGCGCCAATCCATGTAGAGATCTCGAGTGGATCGCTGAAGAAATAGAAGCCAATCAAAGCCGCCCAAACCAGTCGCATGAAGTCGATTGACATCACTGCCGTTGTGTCCGCAAGTGATAACGCCTGAGTCATTGCGAGGTGACCGAGAGTAGCCATAACACCCATTACACTAAGTAGCAGAAATTGGTCAACGCTAAGCCATTGCCAGTAGAACAGGGCAGGAGGCAATGACATGACAGTCAGCAGAATCGACATCCACGCGACGATGCTGGTTATAGAATCTGTTCGGGTAAGTATCTTGACCAGTGTTACCGAAAGGCCCCAGAACACACATGAAACCAGTACCAGTAACATGTAAGGATCGAAATTCTCGGTATCCGGCTGAAGTACAATAATCACCCCGATAAATCCACCGGAAATGGCGATCCAGCGATGCGATTTCATTTTTTCCTTCAATAAGATATAGGCCACAAGTGCGGTGAAAATTGCTGCTGTAAAGCTCAGTGCCGTCGCTTCTGCAGTCGGCACTTTAGAGAGGGCATAGAACCAGGTAAGCATGGCGATAATGCCTGACACGCTCCTCAACACCACAATCCTGGGGTTATGGGAGCGTAATGCCGACAGTCCTAGCCTGAATACCAGGGGAAGAATAGCAATCGTTCCGAACAGGTTACGGTAAAACACTATTACAAACGGGTGCAATTCCCCACCCAGGTAACGAACCATTCCGTGCATGCATGCGAGCACGATTGTTGCCAGGAACATGTATAGCAGGCCTTTGGTCGGACCAGTCATTCTAATTCTCTTTGTACTCGGCCACGAACCCAGGGTGTCGGTGGTGTTCCATGCGACAATGCTCGTATCGAGTGTTCAACAGTAAAAGGCCTGGGGCACAATTTGGGAGTCTTTAACTTACCCGGGTAAAGGCCTGATATTAGAGGTACTTATTGTCCTCTGAGCTACCTGGGCAGGGAGTGCGGAAGCGCGTATTAAATAGTTGTGCGCCTTTGTAGTCAAGCCTGAACCGCCGATTTTGCGCCTCGGGGGCGATTATCCCCGGTTCCGGACGGGCCGACCCCCAGAAATGCGACGTGAAGCCGATCCGAATCGACCCGAAAGCAATGGGATGGACTCCTCCTCATCTACCGGTATCGATGTACCTGACTGATAATATCATTTCAGTTCACGAAAAAGAGGAGTCCACAATGGAGATTAATCGAGTTGGTGTAGATTTGGCAAAAAATGTTTTCCAACTG
>CAXMSP010000134.1:0-82286 GCA_964196225.1 uncultured Gammaproteobacteria bacterium
GGCAGGATTTCCTCGGAGCCGGGAACGACTTCTGGTCGACATCTGCCCTGTTCATCAGCCTCACCGAGCTCGGTAGAAATCAACTTGATGCCTTCAACCTTGCCGTTACCGACGATTTCGAGCGGTTGCCGGTTGAACAGAAATTCGATGCCTTCTTCCATGGCGTTGTCGACTTCACGCATCGAGCCCGGCATGTTTGCCCGGTCGCGGCGATAGGTGCAGGTCACGCTCGTTGCACCCTGGCGAATTGCAGTGCGAACGCAGTCCATCGCGGTGTCGCCTCCACCCAGCACGACGACCTGCTTGCCATTGAAGTCGATAAATTCGGGCTTGTCGCCACCGAAATCAATTTGATCGTGGATGTTTGCCACGAGGTAAGGAAGCGCTTCATAAACACCCGCTTTGGTCTCGCCCGGGAAGTCACCTTTCATGTAGCTGTAGGTGCCCATGCCAAGGAACACCGAATCATAGTCGGCAAGCAGTTGCTCGAAGCTTAAATCTTTGCCGATTTCGGTATTGAGACGGAATTCTATCCCCATGTCTTCAAACATTTTACGGCGTCGCGTGATGACTTCTTTTTCGAGCTTGAATGGCGGGATGCCGAAAGTCAGCAAGCCGCCTATTTCAGGGTACTTGTCAAATACCACGCAGGCTATGCCGTTGCGAGTCAGTACGTCGGCACAGGCGATACCAGCTGGACCTGCACCTATGACCGCAACCTTTTTACCGCTGTCGGTTACGTTGGAGAGATCGGGAGCCCAGCCCTGTTCGATCGCCTTGTCGGTAATGTATTTTTCAACCGAGCCGATCGACACCGCGCCAAAACCGGTATTGAGCGTACAGGCGCCTTCGCACAGTCGGTCGTGGGGGCAGATTCGTCCGCAAATCTCGGGCAGGCTGTTGGTCTTATGCGACATTTCGACGGCTTCCAGCAGGTTGCCCTCGGCCACCAGTTTGAGCCAGTTAGGGATATAGTTGTGAACCGGGCACTTCCATTCGCAGTAAGGGTTGCCACACTCGATACAACGTTCGGCCTGCTCGGCGGCTTCTTGCTGTTCGTAGTCGCCGTAGATTTCACCAAATTCCTTAACCCGTACAAATGCCGGTTTTTTACCGGGGTCGGTACGGTGTACTTCCAGGAACTGGAAAACGTTAGGCATGGATGCTAGTACTCCTTCGAGGTGATAAATGCAAATCCAGCCTGACGAGCAGTGGCTAGATGCAAGGCGCTTACTCGCCGCTGCAGCCGTTCTGCAGCAAGAGTAAGCAACACCGCAAATGGCCACTGCTCGTCAGGCCCTACGGGAGCCACTGCAGCGAGCCATTTCTGCGTTGTGGCTCTTGGCAATGATGCAATCATTACCTGCGAGCCACGCCTTGAACTGACGCACTGCAGTGGCTCTGGATTCGCATTTATCACCTCGAAGGAGTACCTGCCCTAGGCGGATAGCCGGGATTTGATAAGCTGGCTGACTTTTCCCATATCTGCGCGCCCCTGCAGCTGGGGCTTGAGCACCCCCATTAACTTACCCATATCCTTGATGGTTGATGCACCGGTGGCGGTAATGGATTGTTCGACGAGGTCATTGATTTCTGCCTCAGACAGGGCCTCCGGCAGATACTCCTGAATAATTTCAATCTCGGCCTGTTCGACTGCAACCAGGTCGTCACGGTCGGCGTCGCTATAATGGGAGATTGATTCGCGGCGCTGCTTGACCATTTTATCGAGCACCGCAAGTATACGGGTGTCGTCAAGTTCGATGCGTTCGTCGACTTCTATTTGCTTGATAGCCGCGAGCATCAAGCGGACCACACCAAGCCGTTTCTTGTCACCGCTTTTCATCGATGACTTCATGTCGGTCGTTAATTGTGGCTTGAGCGTACTCGACATTGCGCGCCTGGCTTAGTAGAGGCGTCTGCGGGTACCGAAATCCTTGGAGATGCGCTTGAAGTTGCGCTTTACTGCGGCGGCTGATTTACGCTTGCGAACTGAGGTGGGTTTTTCATAGTGTTGACGACGACGGGTTTCGGTCAGGACGCCCGCTTTTTCACAAGACCGCTTGAAACGACGCAATGCGAAATCAAATGGTTCGTTGTCCTTTACTTTAACTGATGGCATATTTGTTGATCCAGTATGTTAACAGTGGCGCCATTTTACTGGCTCCGCCTTAAGAGCCGGCCAATTATAAGGAGGCGGCACCAAATATCAATCTCAAGAAGTAATTAATATCCTGTTTTTATGAAAGTTTTAGGTATCGAAAGCTCCTGTGACGAGACCGGAATCGCTGTTTACGATAGTGATAACGGGCAAATTTGGCAGCGACTTTACTCGCAGGTCGAAAAGCATCGTGAGTATGGTGGGGTGGTGCCCGAACTCGCTTCGCGCGACCACGTTGTCAAGGCGGCGCCGCTAATGGGTGAAATCCTCGATGAAATCGGCGGCATCGATGTAGTTGACGCGATTGCCTACACCCGGGGTCCCGGGCTGATTGGCGCGCTGATGGTCGGTGCCAATCTTGCCCGCGGACTGGCCTGGGCTCTCGATAAGCCGGTGCTGGGTGTGCATCACATGGAAGGCCATTTACTGGCGCCTATGTTATCCGCCGAGCAGCCGGAATTGCCATTTGTGGCATTACTGGTGTCGGGTGGACATACCCTGTTGGTCGATGTCAAAGCCCTTGGTGACTATCGCATTCTCGGCGAATCGCTTGACGATGCGGTCGGGGAAGCCTTCGATAAAACCGCGAAACTGATGGGATTACCTTACCCGGGTGGTCCAGAACTGGCGGCCCTTGCGGATTCAGTGTCGCAATCCAGGTTTGAATTTCCCCGTCCGATGACAAACCGGCCCGGGCTTGATTTCAGCTTCAGTGGCCTCAAGACCGCAGCACTTAATATTGTCAGGCAGCACGAACCGCTGGACGATCGGTTGCGCGCAGAAATTGCCTTTGCATTCCAGCAAGCCGTTGTGGATACCCTGCGCATTAAATGCAAACGTGCTTTGGATGAGACCGGGTATCAGAGCCTGGTCATCGCCGGGGGGGTGGGCGCCAATCGACGCTTGCGTGAAGTTCTCGAAAAACTGGGAAATGCGGAAAATACCCGGGTTTACTTCCCGGCGCTGGAATACTGTACCGACAACGGTGCCATGATCGCTTATGCCGGGGCGTTGCGCCTGCTGCAGGGTCAGATAGATGAGTCAGCTGGCGATGTGTTGGCTCGCTGGTCGCTGGAGTCGTTAATCCCCATTTAGCCAACATATCTCTCGCAAAGAGATTTTAGGTAATCGATGCTAGGATTCGGAGCCCTGGATCAGGCGCTGGATATTGTTTTTATGGCGCCAGATAAGAATGACCGAGAGCGCGACAAACACGATACTGACCTGAAGGTCCTGCGCGCGCCAGTAGATCAGCAGCGGCAAAGCACAAAAAGAGATGATTGCGGCTAACGATGAAATCTTGAATACCTTGGCGAACAGAAGCCAGATAGCGATCAGAATTGCGCCGGCTATCCAGTTAAAACCGACCGTAGCGGCAATCGCGGTCGCCACGCCTTTGCCTCCCCGAAAGTGAAAGAATATCGGGAAACAGTGTCCGCTGAACGCGGCGAATGCGGTTAGTGCTACTACTAACGGATCGGCTTCTAACCCGCGCGCTATCAGGACAGGGATAAGGCCCTTCAAACAATCACCGACGAGGGTCAGGAACGCGGCTTTTTTACCGGCAATCCGCAGTACATTGGTGGCACCGGGATTGTTCGATCCCTCGCTGCGAGGGTCCTTGAATCCCATGATCTTGCTCAGCACTATTGCCGACGATATCGACCCGAGCAAATAGGCGAATAGTATTAAGGCAGCGGATTCCAGCATCGATGACAGGGTAGCAGTGTTGGCCAGACTCTAACAGATAAGGGACGACCTTACAGCCCGCATCAATTTCAATTCCCGACCAACGGGGAGCGAGGTTCCCGGTAAATCATTGTCGTGTTTGAGCCGCCCCAAAATACCAAAATTGCGCAAATCAGGCGTTATTCAGGGTTGTTGGAGTTTTAAGGCGACAAATGCATGATGCTGGCCCCTGGATTCGGGTAGAATCCTTTGCCGGCGTTGTCGATGTGACAGTTTTTTGAATTTCAGCTGTTATTGCTACTCAGATTGATCGCTGAATGTACCCGGTAACCATGAAAATAGTTCCAGGAGACTCTTTGGACCTGCTCAATACCCCCCGGCTGGATAAACAATCGATCAAAAAATTCTTCAATCGTGCTGCTAAAAATTACGAAAATGCAGCCATCTTGCACGAAGAGGTGGAAAATAGACTTTTAGAGAGGCTGCGATACATACGTCACCGTCCGGAGACAATCGTCGATATTGGCTGCGGCACGGGCAGGGGCGTGTACGGTCTACAAAAGGCCTATCCACGAGCCCGGGTGTTTGCTGCAGATATTGCTTTTGAAATGCTGCTACAGGCTCGTTCCAGGTTTCGATTACTATCGAAAAAACGGTTGGTTACGGCTGATATGGAGCGCCTTCCGTTTGCCAGCCAGACATTCGATCTCGTGTTTTCGTCGCTGGCAATGCCATGGTGTAATGATGTCGGCACAACGATTAAAGAGTTTGCCCGCATCTCTCGACCAGGTGGTTTGCTGATGTTCTCCAGTTTCGGTCCCGGTACCCTGTTTGAGCTGGCCGATAGCTGGCAGATGATGGACGCTCACCCGCATGTTCACCAGTTTGTCGATATGCACGATGTCGGTGACGCCATGCTGGCAGCCGGGTTCGCCCAACCGGTCGTGGATGCCGAGACAATTCGACTGGAATATCGAGAGTTTCGACCACTACTGGATGATTTGCGGAATATCGGTGCCAATAACGCGGACGTCAGTCGCCGGCGGGGATTGATGACGCCGGCACAGTTGCGCGAACTGGAAACCTGTTATCGTCAGCATGGATTTGAGGGCGATAAGTTCGTTGCATCCTACGAGGTCGTCTACGGGCATGCCTGGATTGATGCCCTTTAAAGAATGAAGCTCGTTGCGAAAGCATTGAAATCTGCTGCAGAAGGTCCATTTACTCGATTTCGGTATGGCCGATGTCGAGCTGACTGGCAAAAATTTCTTCCAATACCGATTCGAGAACTTTACAGGCCGCCCGGAATTAGAGCTGCGATGTTGATCAGGATGCCGGGGGGGCGATACCGTGAGGTTGCAGCCAGCCCATATAGAATGAGAACACGATGAAGACGAAAGTCACAATGGAAAGGACAATTCGGACGGTCAGGAGTTTGACGGTTGCATTGGAGTTGGAGCGATCCTTGATCATGCTGAACATACTTGCCCCGAGGCTCAGCACGATCAGCAGCAACAAGACAGCAATGATAATTTTTACGATGAGCATGGTAATTAACAGGTATACGCTGGGGACTAGTTTACTGGATCACGAGTCTTTGTCGATATGGTGATTGGGCAGCGAAGGTTTAAGCCTACATGGTGGGCGATTGCGCTGACTGCCGGGGGCGTATCTCTATGTGTTGCCCTGGGGTTGTGGCAACTCGATCGTGCGGCACTTAAGGAGTCAATCGAATTAAAGTTTGAGCAACGGCTGGGTGAACAATACCAGGCGTTTGCGGCGGGTGATGCGCTGGATGATATCGAATTCCGCAAGCTTATGCTGCAGGGAAGTTACGATAATACCCGCCACTTGCTGGTCGACAATCAGTTGCATCGCGGCACGGCCGGTTACTACGTGCTGACCCCTTTAAAGCTCAAGGACAGCGATGACCTGATTCTGGTAAATCGCGGCTGGGTGGCATGGGGCGTTTCGCGTGAAGAATTGCCGTCGATACCTCCCGCGACGAGCGCCAACGGCGTTGCAGGTATCGCAAATTATCCGAACCAACCGGCGCTGCGCCTTGGCGGAATTAATCCATCCGAGCGCTGGCCCCAGCTAATTCCCTATATCGACATCGAGGCCCTGCAGACGCAATTCTCGGGGCACCTGTTGCCGGTGGTGCTATGGTTGGCACCCGAACAGAGTGGCGTCTTCGTGCGCGACTGGAACCCGGTCTGGATGAAGCCTGAAAAGAGCCGTGCCTATGCGACGCAGTGGTTCGCCTTCGCACTGATCGCGCTCGTGTTTTTTGTAATTTTAAACCTGCGGAAAATTGAATGAACCAGGAAGAACCTAAACGATTGTTGTGGTACCGGATCAAGTTGATTGCGCTAATTGCGGTATTCCTATCGCCTTTTATCGGTGGTTGGCTGGCGCTTTACGTGTTTGATATCAAGCCCAGCAGTGGCAACTACGGCATGCTGGTAGTGCCGGTGAAAAAACTCGATTGGCCGCTCCTGGAGACGCTCGACGGTCAACGACACGAGGGTGGATTTGGACGCAAATGGACCTTCCTGGTGTTCAGCGGCGAATCCTGTGATGAACAGTGTCGATCGAACCTGTTTTATATGCGCCAGATCAGGACCTTGCTGGGACGTGACACCATGCGTCTGCAAAATGTGCTGATTAGCAAGCGGCCTCTAGGCGAGCAGACGAAAATATACCTGCAGGATTTCCCTAACCTGAAAGTGGTTGAAAACTACCAGGATACGAACCTGTACAGGCAGTTCTACCTCGAGGGCCAGGGCGAGGTTGGCGACGCTCCCCGCATGTTCCTGGTGGACCCTGATCAGAACCTGATGATGCATTATCCCGCCGAGAGCGATCAGGACCGGGTGCTCGACGATATAAAGAAACTGATGAAGTTATCCCAGATCGGTTGAGTCTGCTATCATCGCGCGATTGAACCGCAACCGCGATTGAATCGAGGCAAGAATGCCTGTATAAAGCCGCTTTCTCAAAAAGCTTCTTTATAATTCACCGAAAATTAAATGACAGCGCTTACACTCAATGCTTGCTCGCAATACTACAAGCTGACCAAGCCCAAGGTCGTTTACCTGATCGTATTTACCGCGATGGTAGGGATGCTGCTGGCCGCGGACGGGGCGGTGCCGTTGGATACTTTCGTGTTCGGATTGCTCGGCATCGGTCTTGCCGCGGCTTCAGGTGCGGCGATCAATCATGTGGTTGATGAACATATCGACCGTATCATGGAGCGCACACGCAACCGCCCATTGGTCAGCGGCGAGCTCGATCAAAAATCAGCCTTGATTTTTGCACTGTCACTCGGCGCCCTCGGTATAGCCCTCCTGCTGGTGTTTATCAACTTGCTTACCGCGGTGCTGACCTTCTTTTCGCTGGTCGGGTATGCATTGATTTATACCATGTACCTGAAGCGTGCGACACCGCAGAACATTGTGCTCGGAGGTGCCGCGGGGGCTGCACCGCCATTGCTGGGCTGGACTGCGGTAACCGGAACTGTCGATACCGAGGCCCTGCTGTTATTCCTGATTATTTTCGTCTGGACGCCGCCGCATTTCTGGGCGCTCGCGATCCGTCGTCGAAAAGAATATGCCAAGGCCGGCATTCCGATGCTACCGGTTACCCACGGTGTCAATTTCACCAAGATCCAGATACTGCTCTATACCATTTTGCTGTTCGTGGTAACAATGATGCCGTTTATCGTGCAGATGAGCGGGTTGATATATCTCGCCGGGGCAATCGCATTAGGGGTCGGATTTCTATATTACGCGATCAAACTGTATCGAGACCCGGAGCCCAACGTGATCGCGATGAAAACATTCGGCTACTCGATTTTCTACCTGAGTCTATTGTTCGCTTTCCTGCTTGTGGATCACTACGCGCGCGTGTTCATACGCGGCTGGTTTCTCTAGTTACCGGTCAGGTGCAATACCAGCTGCACCACACCCACCAGCGTCAGCACAAACACGAGCCCAAATAGCAATCCCATCCAGATAAAATGGGACATCTTGCCGTGTTTGAAATCACGCTCGCGATTGGCGCTGTTTTGTACCCCGAGGAACGCCGAGAAGGTACTTTTAAGAAGTTGCCCAAAGCTTAAATGAACTTCTTCGCCCGAGTGTTCGTCTTGATTTTTGTTCAAGATTGAATTCCTTATTAAGATTCCTGAAATTAAGTATTGTCGCAGCCGGGCTTAAATGGTGAAATATCCAATCTAGAGTAGGCCCTAAATCTATACATGGTCAACATTAGCAAGGTCGATTTCCGGGATAGCTATAGGATCGTGCTGTCTCCCAACTGTTCCATCACCTGGCGTGAACTGGTGCTGTTTTACCTGTTTACCTGCCTGGTCGCAATCGCTGTCGGCCTGTTTTTCACATTGCAAGGGATGTGGATGGTACTGCCTTTTTCCGGGCTTGAAATGCTGGCCCTGGGTATCGGACTTTATCTGACCTCACGCAAGGTCTACCGCAAGGAGGTTATCACGCTGGATCCGGACCGGACCAGGATCGAGAAAGGCGTGCAACGGGCTGTCCAGAGCTGGGAGTTCAAGACGCCCTGGGTGAGGATTATCGACGAACCTGGAGATGGTCGTAACCCTAGACGCAGGCTTGCTATCGGCATGCATGGCGCTGCGGTAGAGGTGGGCAGTTTTCTGGCCAATTCGGAAAAGGATGCGCTAGCCTTTCAATTGAAAGACTGTATAATTCGCGTTTGATTTAGCGCCGTCTGGATGTCCATGTCCAGGTGGCTTTTTGTGTTTAAATGCCGGCACGAGTCACGCAACTTCCTTAAAATTTGCGGCCGTGTGGTACAGGGGAGTCAAAGAATGATTTTTAACAAGTTATCCCGACGTTTCTTGGCTATCGTCACGGGCCTGGCTTCGATATTATCGGTGTCCGCAGCTCATGCAGAGTACGAGTTGAACATGACCGAGAGCGTTACTCCCATAGGTCAGCAACTCTACAGTCTCCATATGCTGGTATTATGGATTTGTGTCGTTATCGGGGTGGTCGTGTTCGGTGCGATGGCGTGGTCGATAATACATCACCGCAAGTCCAAGGGCGCAGTAGCCGCTAATTTTCATGAAAGCACCATGGTAGAAATTATCTGGACCGTGGTGCCCCTGTTAATTTTAATCGGTATTGCGATTCCGGCGACTGGTACCTTACTTGACCTGGAAGACGCCAAGACCGATGCCGACATTACGCTGCAGGTGACCGGCATCCAGTGGAAATGGAAGTATACCTACATAGACGAGGACGTCAGCTTTATCAGCAGCCTGGCGCAGTCCAGCCGCGATGTGGTTGATGAAAGGGGTGACCCCACCGGCAACGAAAACTACCTGCTTGAAGTTGATGAGCCGGTGGTACTCCCGATCAACAAGAAAATCCGTTTCCTGTTTCACTCCAATGATGTAATCCACGCATGGTGGGTTCCTGAACTGGCGGTCAAGCAGGATTCAGTTCCCGGATTTATCAACGATTCCTGGGCGACCATCGAAGAGCCCGGAACTTATCGGGGTCAGTGCGCCGAACTCTGTGGTAAAGATCACGGATTCATGCCGATCGTGGTGCGGGCAGTTACTGAACCTGAATACGAACAATGGCTAGTCAGCAAGAAAGCCGAGGCGGCCGCAGCCGCAGCATCGGCTGAACAGGAATGGTCGATGAAGGACCTGGTTGCGCGTGGCGAAACCGTTTACCAGGCTAACTGCTCGGCCTGTCATGGTCCGACCGGTGCTGGCATTCCGGGTGCCTTCCCGGCGATGACCGGTAGCGCGATCGTCAACGGAGATGCCGCGGGTCATATCGACGTCGTGGTTAACGGCAAGGCGGGTACCGCAATGGCGTCCTTCAAGGGGCAGCTCAATGACGTCGATATCGCTGCGGTTATTACCTACGAGCGCAACAGTTTAGGCAATAGCGTGGGTGACATGGTTCAGCCATCCGCGATCAAGAATGCAAGATAAGGGGATTTAGATGTACACCGAAACAACACACGACACGCATGACGATCATGATCATCACGGTCCTGCCAAGGGTTTGCTGCGTTGGGTCACCACGACCAACCATAAAGACATTGGCACGCTCTACCTGTGGCTTGCATTTACCATGCTGCTGTACGGTGGATCGATGGCGATGATCATTCGGCTGGAACTGTTCCAGCCCGGACTGCAGTGGGTCGAGCCCCATTTCTTCAACCAGATGACCACGATGCACGGCCTTGTGATGGTGTTCGGCGCGATCATGCCGGCTTTTGTCGGGCTTGCCAACTGGTTGATACCAATGATGATCGGTGCCCCGGATATGGCGTTGCCACGCATGAATAACTGGAGCTTCTGGATCCTGCCCTTTGCTTTTACGATGCTGGCCTCTACAACCTTGATGGAAGGTGGTGCACCGGCGTTTGGGTGGACCTTTTATGCGCCGTTATCCACTACTTTTGCCCCGGACACGACCGATTTTTTCATCTTTTCGGTCCACTTGATGGGGATTTCATCGGTCATGGGCGCGATTAATATCATTGCGACCATATTGAACATGCGTGCTCCGGGTATGACCCTGATGAAAATGCCGCTGTTCGTGTGGACCTGGTTGATTACCGCGTACTTGTTGATCGCGGTTATGCCGGTGCTTGCTGGTGCGGTTACGATGATGCTGACAGATCGGCATTTCGGCACTTCGTTCTTTGATGCCGCGGGCGGTGGTGATCCGGTCATGTTCCAGCACGTGTTCTGGTTCTTCGGCCATCCCGAGGTGTATATCATGATCCTGCCGGCCTTCGGTGTTATTTCGGCAATCATACCTACCTTCGCGCGCAAGCCCCTGTTCGGCTACAGCTCGATGGTTTATGCAACCGCGTCGATTGCGATCCTGTCTTTCATGGTTTGGGCGCACCATATGTTTACGGTTGGCATGCCGGTTGCAGGCGAGCTCTACTTTATGTATGCGACCATCCTGATTTCGGTACCGACCGGGGTTAAGGTATTTAACTGGGTAACCACGATGTGGAAGGGCTCGATGACCTTCGAAACCCCGATGCTGTGGGCTCTGGGATTCATTGTCATGTTTACCATCGGCGGCTTATCCGGATTGATGCTGGGCGTTGCCCCGGTGGATACCCAGTATCACGATACTTACTTTGTCGTGGCTCACTTCCATTACGTGCTGGTAACCGGTGCGCTGTACTCGATTATCGCCGCCTTCTACTACTGGGTGCCGAAGTGGACCGGTCATATGTACGATGAAAAGCTGGGTAAGATCCACTTCTGGTGGTCAACCATTGCGGTCAACGTCCTGTTCTTTCCGCAGCACTTCGTTGGCCTGGCAGGCATGCCGCGGCGGATTCCGGATTACTCGTTACAGTTCGCGGAGTTCAATATGATTTCGAGTATCGGTGGTTTTGCGTTTGGCCTGGCGCAGGTGTTCTTTCTGTATATCGTCATCAAGACGATCAAGGGTGGTGAAAAGGCGAGCGCTCAAGTCTGGGAAGGAGCGACCGGCCTTGAATTCGAGCACCTGTCGTCCCCGCCGCCGTATCATAGTTTCACCGAAGCTCCTCCAGTCAGGTAAGCGGGGCAGGTGGCTCAGTTGATGCACGAGAACCAGCCAGAGGAATATTTCACCTCTGCGGATCGACGCAGGCGGACCTGGCGTATCGTGATCGCACATCTACTCGTTGTTGCGACGTTTTTCATCGCAACCTTTATTTGGGGTAACTTCGAGTGAAAGTGAGCCCGCTTAAACTGGCTGCGATTCCCCTGTTGATGTTTGGCTTCGGCTTCGCGCTGGTGCCTCTGTACGATGTATTTTGTGATATCACCGGGCTCAATGGCAAGACCGGCCGAATTGAAGCGGCAGACATCGACAGCAGTCAGGTGGATACTTCAAGGACGATCGAAGTGCGTTTCCTGGCAAATACCAATGCCGGGTTGCCCTGGGATTTTCAGCCCCTGGTCAAGAAGATGGAAATCCATCCCGGCCAGGTTTATGAAGCCGTGTTTCGCGTGCGCAGCGCTAGCGATAGAACGACCCTGGGGCAAGCGGTGCCAAGTGTATCGCCGGGACTTGCCTCGCTGCACTTTAACAAGACGGAATGTTTTTGTTTTACCCAGCAGGAACTGGCTGGTCGGGAGACACGAGATATGCCGCTGCGATTTATCGTCGGCACCGACATTTCAAAAGATATTCAACAAATTACATTGTCCTATACATTTTTCAGTCTGGACAAGGGCTAAATAATTCTAACGTATTTAGAATAATGAGAGAGACAAATCCATGAGTAGTGCAAGCAACCAAGATTATTATGTACCGCATGGCACCCATTGGCCGATCATCGGCTCGATCGGGTTGTCCCTGACCGTTATTGGCGCTGCCAATTTTCTGCACGGTACCTGGAGCGCAACGCCGATATTTGTCGGTATCGCTATCCTGATATTCATGATGTACGGCTGGTTTGGCACCGTAATCAAGGAATCCTTGGCAGGCACCTATAATGCACAGGTCGACATGTCCTTTCGCTGGGGCATGGGTTGGTTCATCTTCTCCGAGGTAATGTTTTTTGCCGCCTTCTTCGGTGCCCTGTTTTATGCGCGTATCTACTCGGTGCCGTGGCTAGACGGGGCCTCGAACAATGATGCCACGGCGCAATACCTGTGGCCCGATTTTGAAGCTGCCTGGCCGCTAATAAACCTGCCCCTGGCGGATAAATTCGAGGTTGCCAAGCAGGCAATGGGTGCCTGGGGTTTGCCTGCGCTCAATACTGCTATCCTGCTCACTTCGGGCTTGACCGTAACCCTGGCACACTGGGCGCTGAAACGCAGGGACAATGTCTGGCTGGTGTACTGGCTATTTGCGACCGTTGCGCTCGGATTCGGCTTCGTAATTCTACAAGGTGTTGAGTACGTGCATGCCTACGAGGAATTGAACCTGCGTCTCGATTCGGGCATCTACGGTAGCACCTTCTTCATGTTGACCGGTTTCCACGGATTCCATGTCACCATGGGAGCGACCATGTTGTTAATCATCATGATCCGTGCCGCCAAGGGGCACTTTTCTCCTGAGAACCATTTTGCGTTCGAAGCGGTCGCCTGGTACTGGCACTTTGTAGACGTGGTCTGGCTCGGATTATTTATCTTCGTCTACTGGCTGTAGAAACCAGTTAGATTTTATAAGAACGCACGGTCTAGGCCGTGCGTTTTTTTGTGCGAGGTCTTGATTTTGGCTTCACTGGGCGCGCGCAGAAAAGCGCTTCGAAATCACTGGCCGATACTGGTTTCGAATAGAGATAACCCTGGCCATAGTCGCAGCCAAAGTCTTTCAGCAACTGGTTCTGGGTTTCAGTTTCGACACCTTCCGCAATCACCTTGATTCCCAGTTTGTGTGCCATGACGATAATGGCCTCGCACAGTGCAAGGTCGTTTTTATCATGATCCAGGTTACGCACGAAGGACTGGTCGATCTTGAGGTAATCAATATCGAACTGCTTCAGATAGGATAACGATGAATACCCGGTACCGTAGTCGTCGATCGATACCTGGACTTCGGCATCGCGAAAATCCAGTAGGCGATTGGTTATCTTGTCGTTGGCATCCATTAACAGGCCCTCGGTAATCTCGACGGTGATAGCCTGGCCGCTGATCCCGATCTGTTGTAGATGGGAAAACCACTGGTTCATGGCGGCAGCCTCGTCGATCCATTGCAACGGGGAGGTGTTAATGCTGACCTGGAAATCGATGTCAAATTGATCCCGCCAACGGTTGACCTGTTCGACGGCACTATAGAATACCCAGTTGCCAATATCTGCAATCAGGCCTGTTTCTTCGGCGATGGGTATGAAAACCGACGGACTTACCTTGCCTGATTCAGGGTGATGCCAGCGCAACAGGGCTTCAGCCTTGGTCAGGCCTTGCGTTTTCATATCGATAATCGGCTGGTAGTAAATCTCGAATTGCTGCTGCTGTATTGCCTCGCGCAGGTCCTTGATCATTTTGCGTTTTCTAATCGCGCGCTCCTGCAGCTCTGGTGTAAAAAAATGGAAACTATTGCGGCCATTCCCCTTGGCCGCATACATCGCCTGATCGCCATTGCGTTGCAGGACGTCGATATCTTTCGAATCCTGCGGATAAAATGTCACGCCAATGCTGGCTGTCAGGAATACTTTCTCGTTATCGAGCTGGTAGGGTCTTGCAAGTTCATCCAGCAACTGCTGGCACAAGGGCTGTACCGATAATGGATCGTCGATCTGCCCCAGGATTACCGTGAATTCGTCTCCACTGAGACGGGATACCGTATCAATTTCGCGCAGTGCTTTCTTGAGGCGACTCGAGATTTCGATCAATAGCAAATCTCCCATGTCGTGGCCCAGTGTGTCGTTGACATCCTTGAAACGGTCCAGATCGATATAAAGCAGTGCCAACGATAAATTGCTGCGATCGCAGGAACGAATTTCATGCTCGAGCTTTTGTAAAAACAGGTTTCGGTTTGGCAGGCTTGTCAGGGAATCGAAGTTAGCCTGGTTCCAGATCACCGTCTCGGCGTGCTTGCGTTCCGATATGTCGCGGATGTAAGCGTTGAACTCCTGCAGGTCGGCCGAATCGATAACCGATACGGATAGCTCGACTGGGAATTCATAGCCATCCCGATGCAGTGCATGAATTTCGATCAGGGTGTTCAGAACTGAAGTTTCCCCGGTTTTTAGAAACTTTTTCATGCCCTTGTTATGGGCATCCCGATAACGTTCAGGAATAATGGTTTGTTCAATCGTCTGATCGAGAATCTCTTCTGCACTCCAGCCGAAAATTTTCTCGGCCTGTTGGTTCCAGCCGGTGATATAACCGTCAAAATCCATTTGTACCACGGCATCGATTGACGACTCGAAAAATGCCTCAAGCTTGTTGTGCTGTGCCAGGATAATTTCCTTTTTCTGGCGCAGGTCTGCCTCAAGCGCTTTCAGCTTTTCTTCAAGCAAAGTCTGTTGATCATTCTCATCTTCAGGAGAATCGATATCCGACATCTTCTGTGAGCCCGGTAAAATTTACGTTTGAGTATAGTATTTATATGTGGGCAGGCATGAAAAAAGCCCGGTCAGGCCGGGCTTTCAACTAAAGTGCTTAATGGTCTTGAGGCTAGAACGAGGACTTGATCGACTTAAACGCGTTACTTTCGATTTGACGAATACGCTCTGCGGAAACGCCATATTCATCGGCAAGTTCGTGCAGAGTCGCTTTCGGCTCGATCAACCAACGTCGTGTCACGATTGCCTTACTGCGGTCGTCAAGATTCTGCAGCGCTTCACTGAGCATGTGATTATTGTTTTGCTCGGTGTCCTGGGCCTCAAGCAATAACTCGGGCGAAGGCGTATTTGAAGTCAGCGTGTTGGCAGGTGCCAGGTAGGCAGTATCGTCATCTTCATCGCTGGACAAATCAAAGGCAACGTCGTAATTATTGAGACGGTTTTCCATTTCGATCACGTTCTCTCGGGTAACTCCGAGCGTTTCCGCAACATGGTCGATTTCTTCCGACTTGAACCAGCCAAGGCGTTTTTTCTGACTGCGCAGTTTGAAGAAAAGCTTTCGCTGTGACTTAGTGGTAGCCACCTTTACGATGCGCCAGTTCTTTAAGACATACTCGTGAATCTCGGCTTTTATCCAGTGCACCGCGAAAGAAACCAGGCGCACACCAACTTCAGGGCGAAAGCGTTTTACCGCCTTCATCAAGCCAATGCTGCCTTCTTGAATCAAATCGGGGACCGCGAGGCCGTAACCAGCGTAATTGTTGGCGATTTTGATGACAAAGCGCAGGTGCGGCAGGACCAGCTTTTGGGCTGATGCGATATTACCGGTTTCCTGCAAGTCCTTTGCCAGGGCATACTCTTCTTCGGCGCTCAATATAGGCACGCTCCTGGCGGCCTGAATATAGGCATCCAGATTCGAGCTACCCGTTAATACGGGCAGGGTATTGCTTGTATTGACCAATTCTGTGCTCATAAATGACCTCGATTAAGTATTTATTTAGCACTCACGCTATCTGAGTGCTAGCTATTAGAGCATAAATATCACAAACAGTTCAAGAGTATTAGCAAATATTAATATACTTGTTAACTGTATGGATATTAAGACAAAATTCTAACTACATACGCCGCAATCCTGGTTCTGGATCACTAAATGGGCTTTTCAGAGGCCTGGTTTCAGGGATTTAATGCTTCGCTTTGGCGCTTGATGTTAACCAGGGTCTGCAGGCGTGTCAGTAAATCGTCCTCGTCGACCGGCTTGGTAATGAAATCATTAGTGCCAGCGCCGAATATTGCCGTGAAATCAGTGCGTTCATCCTCACCGGGTTCGATGGTCATTAGCAGTGCCGGCAGCGTAAGGTAGTCCAGGTTCAGTTCATTGCGGATGGTCTGGATCAATTCGTAACCATTTACTTCGCTCGTCAGCATCAGGTCTGTAATCATGACATCAATGCTGCAGTTGTCATGTTTGTTCAGATCCTGTTTCAGAAACTCGAGCGCTTCATCGCTGTCTCGGAAATGAAAGTACTCGATATTGTTTCTTTCTAATATGCCAGTGGTAATTGCGGTTGAGGTGGCGCTTCTATCCACGTACAGGACCTTAAACGGCAATTCGTTATGCGTACCCAGAAAATTGAGTATGAAGTTAACCAGGGATTTGTGTCCATCGGCCTTGTCAAAATAAGCTGTTACCGCGTCGGTATCTTCCATGTCACCACCAACGACGCGCGGTTCAATATCACCGGAGACGACGAAAATGGCGGTCTCTTTGTTCTTTGGCGTTTGCCGAATTTGTTCGATTAACTGGAAACCATCGATATCGGATAGAGAGATCCCGGTCGTGATAATTTCAAATTCATAACGCTTCACCGCGGTCATCGCTTCCTTGCCGTTAGCGCAGGCGATGATGTCTAGATCAGGTGCGCGACTCGAAATTTCATTGAATAGAATTGTGCGGGCTGAGTCGGAAGAATCAATCAGTAATATACGACGTTTAGCGGACATTTTTTAGGTTGGCTCTATTTGGTTTAGGTGCCGTGCCACTGCGATCCAGGACCCGGCCAGCCCAAGTAGGGTACTTGATGTTATTAGAATGATAAAGTCGTGAAACGAAAATGTAATCAGGTTCATATCAGACTTATATAGCAGATTCAGGCGCTCGAGAGGGCCTGAAATTGCGAGATAGCCGATTTCCACGATCAACCATGAAATTATCCCGCCCAATAGGCCGTACCAGACCCCGCCATAGAGAAATGGCCGTCGAATGAATGCATCGGTAGCGCCGATTAGCTTGGTAACTATAATTTCCTGGTACCGATTCTGAATATCGAGCCTGATTGTATTACCAATGATTAGTAAAACCGCGCAGGAGAACAGTATCGTGATAATTACGACCGAGCGCCGGGCAATCTCGATAATCGTGTAAAGTCGTTCCAGCCACTCGGTATCCAGCTTGGCAATTTCAACCTCGGGCATCGCCTGCAAAGAATTGAGCAGGTTGCGCACCGCAAAAGTATCGGCCTCGCCAGGTTCGACGATAATAGTATGCGGCAATGGATTGCTGCTCAGGGTATCGATACTCTTGCCAAAACCGGAGTCCTGGCGAAACTCTTCGAGCGATTTATCGCGCGAAATGAATCGGGTCGAATCGACAAGCTCCATTTTCGCAATCTTTTTATCGAGGGCACGGGCCTGTTTTTCACTGAGATCGAGATCAAGAAACAGGCTGATCTGGGAACTCGAGCGGAAATCGCCGGAGATTGCGTCAATATTCTTTAAAAACAGGTAAAATCCACCGGGCAATGACAGTGTAATGCCGATGACTGCGACCGTCATAATGGTGGTTGCCGGGGCCTCGTAAATCTTGCGCAGGCTGAACATCAACGACTGCAAGTGATGCAGCAGGTAAGCTGAAATGCGATTTGAGGTCGCTAGCTTCTTGTGACGGATATTACTGCCAGCCACCATCTGCCTCCTGCGGAGCGTCTTCGAGGTCATTCAGGATGAGTTTGCCCCGATTAAGCGTGATGCGCGGTTTGTCCAGTTCATCGATCAGGTCGAGGTCGTGACTGGCGACCAGCACCGTGACACCGACCTGGTTGAAATCCACAAAAATCTGCATGATTTCGCGTGACAGCCCTGGATCGAGGTTGCCAGTAGGCTCATCAGCCAACAGTAACATCGGTTTATGCACCACCGCGCGCGCAATCCCGACGCGCTGTTGCTCGCCGCCGGAGAGCGTAATCGGTATCGATTTTTCCTTGTGTAGTAAACCGACTTTATCGAGTGCGGCACGGGTTCGCTTGGCAATTTCCTGTGGCCGATATCCCTGGATATGCAGGGGCAGGGCGACGTTATCGAATACGCTGCGATCAAATAATAACTGGTGATCCTGAAAGATAATGCCGATATTACGGCGGATATAAGGTATTCGCCGACGGGACATTGTATTGAGATTGACGCGATTCAGCAGCGCCTGACCACGGGTTGGTTTCTCGATTAGCGCAATAATTTTTAATAGCGTGCTCTTGCCGGCACCCGAGTGCCCGGTGATAAAAGCCATCTGGCCTTCATCCAGTTTAAGCGAAACATTGCTTAGCGCCTCGTAGCCGCCTTCGAAACGCTTGGTCACATTGTGAAATTCAATCATATCTCGGGACCGGACTCAGGCGTCGGCCAGCAAAGCATCAACAAATTCCGCGTTATCAAAAGGGCGCAGATCATCGACCGATTCACCCACCCCGATATAGCGGATCGGGGTTTGCAGGTGTTCGGCAACGCTAAAGATCATTCCTCCCTTGGCAGTGCCGTCGAGCTTGGTCAGAATTATTCCGGAAATGCCGATCGTGTCGCGAAAACTGCTTGCTTGCGCCAGTGCATTTTGGCCGGTTCCCGAGTCGAGTACCAGCAGAGTTTCCTGGGGTGCGTCCGGGTCGAGCTTGCTCATGACACGTTTTATCTTCTCGAGCTCATCCATCAGGCTCGATTGCGTATGTAATCTCCCCGCAGTATCGGCAATCAGCACATCGATCCCTCGCGCTTGCGCGGATTTCAGGGCATCAAATATGACCGATGCCGAGTCGGCGCCCTTGCCCTGCTTGATAACCGGTACTTCGAGTCGATCACCCCAGGCTTGCAGCTGTTCCACCGCTGCGGCGCGAAAAGTGTCACCGGCCGCCAGCATGACCTTAAGCCCCTGGTTTTTAAACTGTTGCGCAAGTTTACCGACAGTGGTCGTCTTGCCAGCGCCGTTGACGCCTACCATCAGTATCACGAAAGGTTTTTTGCTGGTATCTATACTCAGCGGAATGGCACAGGGTGCGAGAATTTCGATCATGGTATTCTTGAGTGCGCCGAGGAGGCTATCACTATCGCCCAGTTGCTTGCGTTGTAGCGACTCGGTCAGGCGCGAGGTAATTTTTTGAGTGGCCTGAATACCCACATCGGCCATCAGCAACTGGTCTTCCAGCTGCTCCAGCATTTCATCGTCGATCTGCTTCTTGCCCAGCATTAAATCGGCCAGGCCATTCGACAGGTTTTCCCTGGTTTTCGTGAGGCGCTGGCGCAGCGAGGCAAATAGACCGGTGGGTGCTTCCTCCTCGTTTTTGCTGGCAGATTTAAATCCGAACATCGTTTTTCCAGGACTCAGAATTCAGGCACAATATGCTAACAGAAAGCGATTCCATCTGTGCACTTCTTAACCGCATTAAAGCGCTAACCCGGCATCGGATATGAAATCTCAAGTTAGGATCATTGGTGGCAAATGGCGCGGTCGTAAACTGCTGGTAGTTGATGCAGAAGGTTTGCGCCCAACCCCCGACCGTATACGCGAAACCCTGTTTAACTGGCTGGCACAGGATTTGAGGGACGCAACCCTGCTCGATTGCTTCGCCGGCAGCGGCGTGCTTGGTTTCGAAGCATTGTCGCGGGGTGCCCGCTGGGTAACTGCGCTCGAGCAGCACCCACGGGCGCTAGCTAACCTGCAACTCCAGGCCGAGCGACTTGAAACCCCCGCCTGCGAAATCATTGCAGGTAACGCCGCGGATTCGATTGCCCAACTGCAGCGGAAATACGATATCGTATTTATCGATCCTCCTTACGCGGAGCCTCACTTGCGCGAGCAGGTCTTTAAACAGCTGCAAATCCAGGATTGCCTGCAAATTGGCGCAAAAATTTATTTTGAATGGCCAGTGTCGGAAGAATTTGATTTACCCTCCGCCAGGCTGCGATGGCTTAAGCAGAAAAGCGCGGGCCAGGTAAATTATGCTATAGCCGAATGGCAGGGAAGCCGTTAGAATCTGCCGATCATTCAGCCCGGCACCAGATGCTGGAATACAGAGGTAATCTATGAAGGGTACCGCAATTTATCCGGGTACTTTCGATCCAGTAACCCGCGGCCACATCGACATATGCGAACGTGCCTTGAAAATGTTCGATCATGTCGTGATCGGGGTTGCCGACAGCCTCGCCAAGGAGCCTTTCTTTAATATCGATGAACGCCTCGATATGCTGGAGACGGTGTTCGAGCACAATAAACAGATTTCAGTGAGGCCTTTTTCCGGTTTGCTCATCGATTTTGCGCGCGATTGCGATGCCGATGTCATTGTTCGTGGCCTGCGCGCGATTTCAGATTTTGAATACGAGGTCCAGCTGGCAGGCATGAATCGATCCCTGGCGCCGGAAATCGAGACTGTTTTTCTTACCGCGGCGCAACACTTTGCATTCGTATCGTCGAGCCTGGTGCGTGAAATTGCCCGCTTAAATGGCGATGTCTCCGAGTTTCTGCACCCGGAAATCTTGCGGCGCCTGACTGAGAAATTGCAGGCTAGCAAGTAATAGTTCAGCAGGAGATGTAACTCGTGGCACTGATGATCACCGATGAATGTATTAATTGCGATGTTTGCGAACCGGAGTGTCCGAACGACGCGATTTCACCGGGAGAAGAGTTCTACGAAATAGATCCACTGCTTTGCACCGAGTGCGTGGGGCATTTCGAAACCTCTCAATGCGTAGAAGTCTGTCCTGTCGATTGCATCCCTTTTAATCCGGAATACCCGGAAACCCAGCAGCAATTGCTGGAAAAATATGAACATTTGACCGGAAACGACTAACACAACGAAGAGCCTGGTCCACCAGTCTTTATCTAACGCATTGACCTAGTAGCCACCCACCGCACCTTCGCTGCGATTATCAAAACTCGCTTCGAGATAGTTCTTGTCATTTAAACGTACTGCCTTGATTCTGCCCATCCGGCCGGGTTTGTACGCCACGGTCTCGTGCCCGCGCTGCTGCAGGCCCATCACCAGTTCGGGTGAAAATTTAAATTCGTCGATGAAGAGCTTGTTGGGTAAAAACTGGTGATGCACCCTGGGAAACTGGATCGCGCGATCGATATCGAGCCCGGTGACCAGTACCCGGTAGATGGTTTGAATCACACTACTGATTATCCACGGGCCACCGGCAGCACCCAGGGTCATCACGATCTTGCCGTCTTTTTCGACTAGCGTCGGGCTCATTGAGCTGAGCGGCCGTTTGCCGGGTTGCACACGGTTACCAAAGCCCTGCACCAGGCCATACGCATTGGGTTCGCCGGGCCGGGTCGTGAAATCATCCATTTCATTGTTGAGTGAAATCCCATATTTTTCCGAAACCACCCCGGAGCCATAGCTTCCATTCAGTGTTACCGTAAGGCTAATGGCATTGCCTTCGGCATCCAGGATCGAAAAATGGGTGGTTTCTTTTGAGTCATCGACTGGTTTATCCACCAGGGGTGCCAACTGCACGGCCCTGGAGTTATCAATACTTTTCGCCATTTCATTGAGATACCTATCCGATAATATTTTATCGAAAGGGTTGTCGTGATAATCCGGATCACCCAGCAGGGCACGCCCTCTGAAAGCACGATTCAAAACCTCTGCCATTAAATGAATTTCATTTAGGCTAAGTGGCGCCTGCCGTTGAATGTCAACCTTGTTAAAAAGCTCGAATGCTGCCTTGATTACAGCGCCGCCACTACTTGGCGGTGGCATCATGTAAACCTTGTGCCCGCTAAATTCAGTCTCTAAAGGTTGCAACCAGCGTACCTTGTAAGCGGCCATGTCTGCCACCGTGATGACACCACCCTCGGCCTGGACCGTAGCGGCAATATCCTGGGCGACAGCGCCGGAATAAAATCCGTCCGGGCCCTTGTCACGATAAAGTTTCAGGGCTTCCGCGAGCGCCGGCTGCTTTAAAATTTCACCTGGCCGGTAGGGTTGTTTTGGCGCTTTGAAAAAATGCCTGGCGCCAGCGTCGTTTAATCGACCTATTTGTGTCTCGGAATAGCGTGACTGGGTTCCCGAAAACTCGATGCCGTTTACGGCAAGGGTCATCGACGTATCAAACAAATCCGGCCAGTCTAACTTGCCATATTTCTGATGCAGCGCCCAGAGTCCTGCCGCGACACCGGGGACGCCAACAGCCGTGCCGCCATTCCAGGAAGCACCTTTTTCCAGGTTGACATAAAATTCGGGAGAAGTTGCCGCGGGTGCCGATTCCCTGAAATCGAGCACTTCGACACCCTGACCCATGCTGACCAGCGCAAATCCGCCGCCGCCAAGCGAGGCGTTGGAAGGGTTGGTGACTGTAAGCGTGAGTCCAACTGCGACAGCCACATCAATGAGGTTGCCACCTTTTGCCGAAACCGCTTTTCCGGCATCGACCGCATAATCAGACGGCGCCGAAATCATGATTCTTGTGCCTTCGCCAGGTACTGCCTGGGCAGCGGCAGCAAACATCATCGCGAGCAACAGGCAAAGGTAACGATATGGGGAGTTTAAAGACATGACTGGTCCTTTATTAAAGGAGGTCCCGATGGTAAATAAGCCCGACTCACCAATCAAGGCCTCGGAACAGGCTTTTGAATTTTATTCAGGCTTAATTGGCGTAGCCGGGCATCTCCCGGTCGAGCAGGCGTTTCATGGCGGCAAAGTAAAGGTCGTCACGCTGACCCTTGTGACGATCGTGTTCATCGGGGGTTTGTACCTGCTCGATTACCTGTTGCGAAATGGGTAGTAATTTCTGCCCGGTGCTCATCGCACGAATCTGCGCGCGACAGACGCGTTCGAGCAAGTAAAGCATGCGGTAAGCCCTGGCGATCGAATCAACCGCCACCAGAACACCGTGATTGCGCAAAAACACAACCTGGTTATCTCCGATTATCCCGGCCAGGCGCTCGCCTTCTTCGAGCGAATCGGCGGTGCCGTAGTAGTGGTCATCGTAGGCGATTCTGCCGGCGAAAAAAGCCGAGGTCTGGCACGCCGGGATCAATCGGTTGTGCTCGAGCATATTGAGCGCGAGTGCCCAGTTCTGATGGGTATGAAACACCACGCGACGTCCGGTAATGCGATGAATCGGGGCGTGAATACACTGCGCCGAGAGTTCGACGACGCTTTCTCCTTCGAGGGTTTCGCCGGCCTCGTTGAAAACGATCATATCGCTGGCGCTGGCTTCCGACCAATGCAGGCCAAAGGGCAGTACCATGTAGCGATCCTCGTATCCCGGCAGCGTGACCGTGAAATGATTATCGATGCCTTCCTCGAGTTCGTGGTAAACCGCGAGGCGTAGCGCTGCTGCGAGGTCAATTTTCGCCTGCGCGACGGGATCGACATTTTCATCGATAGCGTGAATCGACATACACATTTACCTGCAAGCTAAGATGAACAGATGATAATTCAAATACGATTGGAGAGAAACCGGAGTTCCCTCTAGGCTTACGACTGGCATTCGGGGCAGTAGTAACTCGAACGCTGTCCTTGAACCAGGTGCTTTATGGGATGGCCGCAAACCTTGCACTCTCCCTTGTTGGCATAGACCTGCAGTTCATGACGGAAGTACCCCGGTTTGCCGTCTACCTGGATAAAGTCCTGCAACGTGGTGCCACCCTGCGCGATGGCGGCTGACAGGGTATCACGCACCGCGTTGACCAGTTTCTCGAGTCGAGGCTTACTGATGCGTCGCGCCGCACGCGCAGGACGTATACCGGCGAGGAACAACGCCTCGCTTGCATAGATGTTGCCAACGCCGACAACGATATGACTGTTCATCAAAACGGTTTTTATAGCCGCACTACGTTTACGGCAACAGTGGTACAGATAGTCGGCGTCAAAATCCTCACCCAGGGGTTCCGGTCCCAGTTGTCGCAATAGCCGATGCTGTAATGGATCCTGGTGGCAATAGAGCAGTGCACCGAAGCGACGTGGGTCGCGAAACTTCAAGGCCTGCCCATTGCTGAGCTGAAACTCGACATGTTCGTGGTTTTCGGCGGCCGAACCGATTGGTAAAATACGCATACTACCCGACATCCCCAGGTGCCAGATCAGGTTCCCCCGATCGAGGTGCATTAATAGGTATTTACCGCGTCTTGATACATCGCGTATATGTCGGCCTTTAAGGTTTGATACCTCGGCACTGATTGGCCAGCGTAGGCGGGTCTCACGCAATATTACCCGTTCTATTTTTTGCCCGCGCACATGAGCCTGGATGCCGCGGCGGGTAGTTTCGACTTCGGGAAGTTCGGGCATGATGGCGATCTACTGTTCGTGGAATACCCAGGCCAGCGCGACGCCACCTATCCAGGATTCAGTATCGGAAACCAGCGGGCTATCCTCGATTTCAGAGTTACGCAGGCTGTCATAACGAACAAATCCACCCAGCCAGTAGCGGCCGATACGTTTGCTAAAAGTGAATTCGCCGCGATAGCCGCTGAAACCGCCATCGGCACTGTAGGCCGGACGTTCACTGGTAGCGTCCACGCTGTCAACCGAATATAGATAGGCATGGTGCTCCTCGCTGGCATACAGTGGTCCGAAATTGAATCGCAATTTCCATTCACCCAACCGGATCGCCGGTTTGCGCCAGGAAAGGCGCGGCTGGAAAACCCAGCCAATATTGTCCAGTTCGCCATCCACGGTATACGCGTAACGGATTGGCAGATCAATCCACCAGGCGCTGTCTTGCAACCGGTAAAAGCGGTAATTGAGCGCCGGCCCAATTTCGATAATTGCTTCAAGCTCGTCCATGCCCTCGCGTTCGGGCGTGTCACCGTCGGCCGGCAGCGAAAGATTGCCACTTAAAGTTAGCAACAGGTCTTCTGATTCGAAAATAACGCCTTGCGCGCCTTCGTCGACGCGCAGGCGGTCACCACGATATTTGATATAAGGCACTGGCAGTAGATAGGTCGAGGTTTCGCTTGAGCCCCGGTAATCGGGCGCGCTCAATGCGAATAGTCCGGCGCCAAGCTCCAGGCGGGGCAAAGGCCCCTGTGCAATGGCACTGCTGGCGAGCAGCAACAGGACCAGGCTAACCGGAAATCTCATCTGCGCGCAATGAAATCAGTTGATAATAGAGCTCCGCTGGAAAATGGTATTGCAGTCCGATCTGCGGATTCGCGATAATGATTTCCGGATCGATCGACATCACGAAAAATTCCTGGCTCTGGCCATCAGAAAACAGAACCCTGATTTTTTGCTGGGGCATCTTATTGGCAGAAAAGAGCTTCACGCGTGATGCCTCCAGGTTTTGCCAGTTCTCGACCAGTGTTGCGATTTGACCCTGCTCGAAACCATTGGCATCGAGCAACTGCCAGGTATTGTTATCGGCACGGCTGATCTCGAATCCGGGCAGTTTAAAAACGGTTAACTCATCTGTTCGCGGCAACAGGCGCCGATCAACCATAGCTGTCAGACCCTGGGTAATAAACGGCAGGTGTTGATCGGGTAATAGAAAAACCGTGGAACCGACCATGGTGTAGCGTCTTGCGCCGATATTGTTGGTTGCACCGAACAACACCTCGGTATCATTCAAGCGCAGTATGGCTTTGGGGAACTTTAAACCGAGTGTTGCCAGGTCGATTTCATTTGCTGCCAGGCGAGAATCCGTTTCAACAGAGGCAATCGTAAGCAAACGTTCGACATTGACATCGTTGGCGGGCCAGCGAATCGGAGATTCAAGCATCCAGCCGCCGTTATCCCGTTTAAGCGCAAGGGCTGTATCGGCCGTTTCAATCTCCACCGACTCGATATTTTCAGGTTTGATCCCGGTGATGTGCTGCTGCGGCTGATATCCTGTCTGCACACCGAATCGATTACCGACGTAGGTGAATATCACGATCAGAACGACGAGAACGTAGTTGATAATCCAGCGCCGTGAAAACATTAACGTTTACGCCGTTTAAGCCAGATACGCAAACCACTGGCCAGTAATCCAAGCGGCAGTAGTAACAGGAAAATAAACGCTATCGTCAGTAGTTCGGGTTGCGATAACTCGAGACGAGTATCTGGAGCGGGCCGAGGATTGATTGCAATCAACTTGTCGTCGTGGCTTAACCAGTTAACCAGATTGAGCCCGATATCCAGGTTACTGCCGTTGCCAAGATAGCGATTCGATACGAAGTCTGCATCACCGATGATTACCGCTCGTTGTTCGAATAATTCACCATCGTCGCCCTGGAGGCTGCGTGCCAGTGTCAGGCCGATATTCAGTGGTCCCGAACTCTCGTCCTCGTCGTCACCTTTAAATATTTCACCGCGCAGTTCACCGGTCTCGTTCCAGCTACCCTCGTCGCTCTGCAAAAAGACCTTTAGTTGCCAACGCTCGTCACCGCTGAACTCGAGTGCCTGCGCCTCTGGAAATACTGACAGGCTGCTCAGGTTTTGTGTTATTGGATGACGCGGATATTCTCCAACCAGGGCGAAGTCGACCCGATCCAGGCCCATTAGCTGGCTATTGGGGTCAACGATGATACCGGGTAAAAATTCGATGGGGAGCTGATCTTCGAGTAACTCGAGTCCATCGATTGCCTGCTCGGGATCGGCAAGCCACAGCAGGTTACCGCCCCGTTCGAGGTATTCTCGCAAAATTTCAATTTCACCGGGCAGCATAGGCACCTTGGGGCTCGCAAGGATTAGCACATCGGTGTTGTCCGGGATACTGCCGGATTGCACCAGGTTCAAATTTTCGATGCTGTACCCCTTGCTCGCCAGTTCCGTCGCAAGCAGGCTGTAATCATGGTTGGCTTCGCGATAGGGGTGGCGTTCGCCATGCCCTTCCAGGAACACGAGCCAACGCTCACCCTGGCGCACCAAACGCTGGATCGCGCTGGTCACGTTGGCTTCGCTAACCTGGGAAACTTTTTCACTGCGCCCCTGGTACTCGAGCAAAACCTCGCCGTCATAGCGGATGTCATGGGTGCGCAATAAATCGGGATACAAATCCGGGTTCAGACTTTGAAAGCTGATGTTTGGCTGTCGTTGCTGATAACGTTCGAACAGGGTCTCGAGAAGTGGCTTGCTCTGGTTTATCGGCGAGACGAATAGTGTTACCTCAAGTGGCAGCTCGATGCTTTCGATGAGGCGCTGCGATTCCTGCGACAGGCTGTTGCGCTGATTCGCGCTCATATCGATGGTTAACGGATAGCGATTGCTCAGCCAGGCTAATGCAACCAGTAGCCCGATAAATAAAAGCAGGAATATTCCTGACTGGATACGAATCTGCAAGCGTACGCGAGAATTGACCTTCACAGCAGGCGCTCTCGGTCGAGCTGGCGAATCGTCAGCACCAGGAAACCAAAAATTAGCAGCAGGTAGTAGGCGATATCGCTGGTATCGAATACGCCTTCCAGCATTGACTGGTGGTGCTGCAAAATAGAGAGGTAGGAAAGCACGGAATACCCGTTACTGAGCGAGGCACTGACCCAGTCGATAATCCAAAGCATTAACAGCACCCCGAAGGTGCTAATCGCCGCGATAGTCTGGTTTTCCGTCAGGCTGGACAGGTAAAGCCCGATCGCCGTAAATGACCCCAGCAATAACAGCATGCCAATATAGATTGACAGCAATTTGCCACTGTCCGGACTGGTGCCCAGGTACAGCGAGAGCGGCATCAACATCAGCATGCTAACCAGAACAATGACGAATAGCATCATGCCCAGGAATTTTCCCAACACGATTTCCGTCATACTGAGCGGTGATGACATCAGTAAGCATAAGCTGCGATTTCGCTTTTCTTCAGCTATCGAGCGCATCGTCAACAACGGCATCACCATTAGCAGGATGATGGCCGCGACCTGCATTAACGGGGTTATTATGACATCGGTCACCCCGGGTGAATTCTCGAGTTGAATAAGCTGGGGCTGCAGCACGAAAAAATTATCCAGGTTGGTCAGAAACATGTAACCAAGAATGGTCTGGATTACGGCCAGAATGACCCAGGCCAGTGGCGACAGGAACATCGCGCCGAATTCACGCCTGGCAATGACCCAGATCATTTGGCAGCAGACTCCTCGCTATGGGTAAGTTCGATGAACAGGTCTTCGAGGGATTGCTGTTCGGGAATCAGCTCGTAGAGGCCCCATTCCTGTTGCGCCGCCGCCTCGACCAACGCATCAGGATTTGCATCGGGGGAAAAAAACACCCGGAAGCGACCGGCATCGAGTGCTTCAGCATGGTCGACACCTGCCAGCGAGAGTAATTCGTCGAGATTGACGGGTTTTCGCAGCGCAACTTTGAACGAACTTTCGTGCCCCTGATTTAACGCCTTGGTTGATGCACTGTAAATTATCTCGCCCGCACGAATAATTTGCACCCGGTCACAGGTCGCCTGGACGTCGGAGAGTATATGGGTAGATAAAATCACGCTGTGCTGGTCGCCCAGTGAACGTATCAGGCTGCGAATCTCGCGGTTCTGGATCGGGTCGAGACCGACCGTGGGCTCGTCCATGATAATCACCGGTGGATCATGAATAATTGCCTGTGCAATTCCCACTCGCTGCTGATAACCCTTTGACAGGTTACCGATGAGGCGCATGCCCACATCTTCCAGGCCACACTGTTGTTTGACCCTGTCAACTGCGGCTGTTACCTGGTTGCGGGGAATGCGATGCAGGCGCGCGCAGTATTTTAAATATTCATCAACGCTTGCCTCGCGGTATACCGGTGGGTGTTCGGGTAGATAGCCGAGCTGTTGTTTGGCGGCCCGCGGTGCTTCGAGGATATCGTGGCCCGCGATACTGACCTCGCCCTCGCTCGGCGCCAGGTTACCGCTGATCACCTGCATCGTGGTCGACTTCCCGGCACCGTTTGGGCCCAGGAAACCCAGGACCTCACCGGCCTTCAAGCTAAAGCTCAGATGGCTGATTGCGCAGTTATTCTGGTAATAGCGGGACAGGTTTTCAACCTGAACGAGTACGTCTGACATGGGTTTCCTGGAACTTTGTATCGCGCTAATCATACTCTACTGGAGGCGATATGAAAGCCTGATAGGCTGGATTCCCATGGGCATAAAAAAACCGGCTGACACCGGTTTTTTTTGACTTGCTGTAGCGGCCTGCTTACTTGATTTTGGCCTCTTTGTATTCGACGTGCTTGCGTACTACCGGATCGTATTTCTTGAACACCAATTTGTCGGGGGTATTTTTTTTATTCTTATCCGTGGTGTAGTAATGGCCGGTGCCCGCGGTTGAAACCAGTTTTATCAAATCTCTCATGATTTTACTCCTAGCACTTGATGCCGCGTTTACGCATGTCGGCGATTACCGTGTCGATACCGTTTTTATCGATAATTCGCATGCCCTTGGTAGACAGGCGCAACTTAACCCAGCGATTTTCGGATTCGACCCAGAACTTGTGGGTATGCAGGTTCGGCAGAAATCGACGACGCGTCCTGTTATTTGCATGCGACACATTGTTTCCGCTAACCGGTTTCTTACCGGTTACTTGACAGACCCGAGACATGGTGGAACTCCGTTGAATAGCGAGATTAGTTTGAGGGCGCGAACTCTACCAGAAGCATATTCAGGTTTCAAGCCGCTTCAGGTTGGAATCTTGCTGTTTTTCAGTGATTTGGCGTTTCCTTTTGAAACCCTCAACGGCTAAGATTGCAGGCAGGCATTCTTACCAGGCTAGTAGCACAATGGACATCGTTTTTATTCATGACCTGCAAATTGAAACCGTGATCGGGATTTACGATTGGGAGCGTAAAATCAGGCAGACCATCAGCCTCGATATTGAAATGGCGACCGATATCAGCAAGGCTGCGAAAAGCGATGATATCGAAGATACCTTAAGCTACAAAACCGTGGCCAAGCGCCTGATCGAGTTTATCGAGCAGAGCGAGTTCGAACTGGTAGAAGCACTTGCGGAGAGAGTTTGCGGCATTGTGATGGAGGAGTTTTCGTTGCCCTGGGTGAAGCTGACCCTGCACAAGCCCGGAGCGGTGCGCGGCTCCAAATCGGTCGGCGTGATTATTGAACGTGGTACCAGGCCAGCGTGATGGCCCGCGTCTACGTAAGCCTGGGGAGCAACGTCGATCGCGAAATCAAGATTCGACAGGCAGTTGATTTGCTGCGAGAGTATTTTAAGGAAATCGATTTGTCCCCGGTATACGATTCAGCCGCAGTGGGTTTCGATGGCAGTAATTTTCTAAACCTGGTTGCGGGTTTTGACACCGACCTCGAAGTCTCAGCAGTCGCAACAGTTTTTCATGATATCGAAGATCAATTGGGACGCGATCGCACGCTGCCCAAGTTTGCCAGTCGCCCGATCGATCTCGATATCCTGACTTACGATGACATGGTCCTCGATATTCCAGGAATCCGGATACCACGCCCTGAAATCCTGCACAGCGCATTCGTGCTAAAACCGTTGCAGGATATTGCCGGAGATCGACTGCATCCTGAAATCGAGGAAAGTTATGCGCTGCTGTGGCAGCGGATGGCTGAAGATGCTCCGCGCCTGGACCTGTTTCCGCTGGAGCTTTAATCGTCTCCGACCAGCGCGCACCAGCAGCTGTAACGGAGCTGCGAAAATGGACAAGCTGGAATCACCTGCGAACAATCAGCTCACTGATGACCTGTGTGCTCAGTATCTGGCTTTTGGCCAGTCACTAAAAAGCTTTTGGGGTTGGTATGAATCTAAAGTTTCGCGAAGCAATGGAGAGTGATATTTCAGCGCTCGTCTTGTTGCTGGCTGATGACGAGTTAGGAACCAATAGGGAAGATCTCTCGGTTCCACTGAATCATCGTTACGTGGACGCGTTCCAGAGCATTGACAGGGATTCAAACAATGAGCTGACGGTGGTTGAATCGGATGGTGAATTGGTGGGGATGTTGCAATTGACATTTATTCCCTATTTAACCCATACCGGTTCATGGCGTTGCTTGATTGAAGGCGTAAGAATTGCGAAAACTCACCGGGGAAAGGGTCTGGGCGCCAAATTTATTAACTGGGCCATTAACCGGGCCAGGGAAAAGAATTGCAGCATTGTGCAACTGACATCCGATAAACAACGCCCGGACGCTTTGCGATTTTATGAGTCACTCGGATTCGAGGCCACTCACGAAGGCTTTAAACTAAAGATATAGGGAAAATTGAGTGTTTATATTTCCGATACTCTAATCACTGCCAAACAGGTTGAACAAGTTAAGATCGGTTTGGTATGGAACCAATTTAGAAGATTTCGTTTTTGCCTTGATCATTTCGAGATAGATCGGCATTTGATGATTGCTCAGATTATCTTCGGTCAGGGGTTTTTGGGTGAACCTGGTGGCACGCAACATACTATCAGTACCTTCCAATATCGCGTATTGAGTATCAGCCAGTAAAATAACTTCTTTACCTGCATGCCAATAAACGTCGAGGTTGCTAATATCCAGGGGATCAAACAGTGGTACCAGCGGCACAAGGTCAAAGGGAGTGACTACGCGGATAAAATTGATGTGTTGAATTTTATTGGCGCCGGATATATTAGTGACCTTAGGCTGACCAAATGTGATTACCTGTTCGATATCGAACTGATAGGCATCCAGATACATGGCTAATATTAAAGCAACCGCACCACCCAGGCTGTGGCCAGTGACGTTAATTTTATAATCAGAATTAAGCAGGGGTTTCAACTCTGCGTAAACCTGTTTTGCAGCGAAAGAAAATCCTTCGTGTAGACGTACCCCTGTGTTCTTATCCACCATTAATTTAAGTGAAATATCGACCATTGCATTTTCGATGTTGGATGTGCCGCGTACCGAAATAACCTGGGTTTTGGTTAATTCGTTGGTCGCGAGGAAAAACGATATTTGAATATCTGGAATGGTGTGATAGAGCGTGAGCGTATAATTACCTGATTCGACCAGGGCGCGAATTTTGCCTTCAGACTGATACGCAGCATTGGCAAATATGGCTTGCTTTTGAATCTCGGTAAAATTAATGGATTTCAATTCATTAGCGGACAATGTCGGGAGGGCACATAAAAGCGTTAACGCCAGAACGATATGTGTGAGTTTTAGCAAGTGTCTGTTCAGCATCAGGTTAGCAAATATGTGAATTAATCGATCTCTAATCGTTGTGAGGGCTAGGTTATAGCTTTCGAAATAACTCGCAAGATCAATATGTCATAAAAATGTTGTTATTAATTAACTGTAAATTTTTAATAGGAATGTCGGTTAAAATTCGATTGAGTTGAACAGTTAGGAATGTTTCGGGCTCGGCTCCTGCTATAGAGGGCTACAAGGTCTGTTTTCTCCAAAGGAGATACTCACAAAATCCTGGTAGGGGAAAATCTTCGGCCATAAGCGGGCACCCAATTATCGCGTTACTTGTATTAGGCAATTCTGAAAAAAATAAATTGATTTCTACGAGGCTGTGCAACAAAATCAGGTCTGGAGTTACCTGCAAACTGGTTGATATGAATCAATTTGGAGGCAAGGGGTTATTGTTATAAATAAAAGTACGGTTAGAGACAAACTTTTCAACGTAAAATAGGAGTGATGAAAGTGGTTGTAAAGAAAAAAGCTGCAAAGAAAAAGAAGCCTGCTGCTAAGAAGAAGGTAGCTACGAAAAAGCCTGCCAAGAAAAAGGTAGCTGTCAAGAAGAAGCCTGCCAAGAAAAAGGTAGTTGCCAGGAAAAAGAAGCCTGCTGCTAAGAAGAAGGTAGCTAAGAAGAAGGTAGCTAAGAAGAAGGTAGCTAAGAAGAAGGTAGCTAAGAAGAAGCCTGCCAAGAAAACGGCAGTCAAGAAGAAGCGCAAGTAAGTCAACAAAAAGCCCTCCCCCGTTGAGGGTTTTTTGTTGTCTACAGCGCTGCATTCTAAGCCTTCCGGATGAGAAGCACTGAGAGTCCGAGAAGGGCGGTGGGTTCAACTGATCGACGCAACACTTTATTTTTAGATCAAAAGATGGAGTGAAGAAAGTGGCCCTTAGACCTCGAATATATTAGAACGCCGAACAGAAAGCGGAGATGTGGGACCGCATTTCGGGAATCTGGAAACCTGAAATTCTGTAAATCTGCAGCCGACGTGTTCGACACGCAGAATGTATTGGGTCTCAAGCAGGTTTCAGTGAATTAAGGCTCGCTACGTGTGGTAGGTCCGCTGACTCGGCCGGTTCAACAGCGAAGTGCTTGGCTCGCTGAAAGCGGCGCCAGTGTGGCTGTGTTTGCTTGATGCATTCCCTGATCTGGGTGGCAGACCAGTCCTGCACCAGCCATACGGTTTGCACATCCAGCAGGCCGGGACGAGTGAGGACTACCAGCTGTCGCGCCACATTCGCATCGTTAACGATGCCGAGAGAATCCTGGATGTATTCCATTTGTTTGAGAATGGCCCTGGTACTTGATTCGGGCCAGAGTCCCGAGAAAAACTCGCTGGCGTAACGCGCCTTTTTGCCGCGTTTGCGCAAGTTGTGCAGGTCCTCACCGATCATGCGACTCAAGGGGCGTGTGTCGATGAGGAAGTCTCGCCGGGATTTCTCTAGCACCTCGACTGCGAAGTCTGCGACCGGCTGATCGATAGCGGACCGATCCAGAACCTCGGACGGCGTCGCCAACCAACGCTCAAATTGCAGCATGAGTCGGGTGTAGCGCCTGGACTCGAAAATGTCCGTCACGTCCCGCGTTGCTCGCTGGCGCTCGGCAAGGGCGATTTTTCGCAGTCGGGTAATGGCCTCGTGCCTGTCGGGATGCGCCGCCTTGATCGCGGGTAACGTTTCGTCGGTAAACACGTGCCAGTCACGAGCGTGTGCGAGGCGTCGCTGAAACCAGCGAAACTCGCCATTGAATGCCTTGCGTTTGTCATAAGGCAGAACGCTCTTGAAGGCGCGAAGCGTTGCGCGGATGCGGCGAATGGCCACCCTCGCCTGGTGAATGGCTTCCGGTCTGCCCTCTGACACCGGCATCTCGTTCACGTAGAGGTGTTGGAGCGCGCTGTCCTTGATTCGATAGAAGGCATCGCCCACGGTCATCTGCGGATTCAGGGTAATCTTTGACGCCTTACGTGCGCGAGGACGCAGAGCAGGGCGGGCAAGTGCATAACCGCGTTCAGCCTTCGACCTGCGACCCAGCGTTAAGTCCAGCGATTCGTTGAGTTTGAGCGCGAGATCCAATATTGCCGCTGCATTGCCATTCCGAAGTGCGAGTTCGACCCCGGCGATCGGCTCATGACAGGTACCGTCCTTTGCGGAAATCGTCCCGATATCCAGCGCGAGCTCATGTTTGCTGCCGCCTACTTTGAGCGGCACGGTCCTACGTTCGACATTCGTCGTGAACATCGGTACCAGGCGCTTGTCACGTTTGCCTCGCTTCAGGATCGCCCGAAGTTCCCTGTCCTCTATGGCTTCCACGCACGGCACATTGCAGGGTACTCGCCCTGTCCACTCTCTCCAGGTTCTGAGTCCGGAGGGTCCTGTCACAGGCGCCTTGATGGTTTGCTCATAGCCTTCGCCATCATGGTGTATGCGCAGCGTGATACCGGCCTGACGCAGGGTGTGGCGGGGCGTATCGAAGTAAGTACTGATCAGATTACGGCTGACCATCTTTCCGGCCTTGAGCTTTTTGATGTACCGGGAAGTCGCGATTTTCTGCATCGTCGCCGGCGTCGACTGCAACTTTAGCTCTATCTCGTCTTGCATATAAGGATGACGTAAACGGGAGACTATGACGTAAACGGGGGTCATTGTCCCGATTTTTCTAACAAATTTAAAGGGTTATGGCGAAAGCTTGTCCCGTGAGTAAAGCGAATGCATTGGGTATAACCTTGACAGTAACACCGCATGAGCAGATTCATTGAAGACATGTCGCACAGTCAGATCATTTTATTTCGGGAATTGCTAGACCATAATTCAAACAAGATGAGTGTCTCGGTTGGGTGGCGATTTCGGACGTTGATATTTGATTTCTGAGTGCCTGCTTTACTGATAGCCGGCAATCGTGGTAGGCCCAAAAGCAGGTTGCTGCAGAGCCCGCCATTCGGGACACAAACCAGTTACTAGTTATATTCTTGAGGGTTGCGATAAATCTATCGGCTGGTCAGTCGCATATGTTTTATTGATTGGTTTGCAAAAAGGTACTGGTTTAGGCTTACGATAGTATTAGTTAGGTTCCATTGTTTATCTTATGGAGGGTTTGACATGGGCGGTGAGAACGCCGAGGAAGGAATTGCGCGTATACAGATGGCACAAAAAGATGGGCTGCAAAACTATCAAAAAAGGAGTGTCCTGTATTTAGATGACCGTATTCTTACGGCCATATTTGCACTGGCTTTTATGGGTTTGATCGTAGTCTGGGCAACGGCGACTTCGCCCTACATCACCTATGGATCATTGGTTGCAAGTATTTTGATCGTGATTCTTTGGGGCGTAATGCGTGTTAAAAGCATTCAAAGAGTTAGAGAGCAGAGGGAACAGCAAGTAAGACAAATGCAGTCAGAATCTGCAGAGTAAAATAGCAGCAGATGAAGCCTCGAACAGAATGTACTGCTAATATTCCGCGCCTGCTTTTTAACCAATTATCTCCTTAAGGGCGGCGATCAAGGTATCGCATTCGTCGTCGGTACCGATCGAAATGCGCAGGCAATTGTCAATGCGCGCCTTGTTAAAGTGCCGCACCAGGATGCCGCTCGCTTTCAATTTAAGGTAAAGCGTTTCTGCTGCATGCCGGGGGTGACGCACCAACACGAAATTACTGCTGGATGGAAATACTTCGAAGCCCAGTCGTTGTAGCCCAGTGCTCAAGCGTTCGCGGCTCGCGATCACCTGCTTGCGACATTCCTGAAAATAGTCCTCGTCAGCAATTGCCGCCAGGGCGATCGCACTGGTGAGACGGTTTATCGGATAGGAATTGAACGAATTCTTCACGCGTTGTAGAGCCTCGATCAGGTCTTCGTGGCCGAGCGCATAACCGAGCCTCAATCCGGCGAGGCTGCGCGATTTGGAAAATGTCTGCACTACCAGCAGGTTGGGAAATTCCGGAATTAGCTGGCACGCTGATTCGGCGCCATAGTCGACGTAGGCTTCATCGATAATGACCACCGACTCGGGATTATCCGCGAGCAGTTCTCGAATCGCCCCGGTCTCGAGAGCGATTCCGGTCGGAGCATTAGGATTGGGAATGATGATGCCGCCATTGGTCGACGCGTAGTCACGAATATTGATGCAAAACGCCTCGTCGAGTGCGAGTTGCCGGTAATCGATCTGGTAAAGCTTGCAGTAAACCGGGTAAAAGCTATAGCTGATGTCGGGGAACAGTATCGGGTAGTCCTGCCTGAAAAATGCCTGGAAAGCATGGGCCAGCACTTCATCGGAGCCGTTGCCGACAAAAACCTGGTTGGTGTCTACGCCCTGGTATGCCGCCAGCGATTCGATTAACGCACTGCTTTCCGGATCGGGGTAGCGGCGCAGTTGATCTATTTCATAATCCTGAATAACTTTTTCAATCGTGGGCGACGGTGGGTAGGGATTTTCATTGGTGTTGAGCTTGATGTATGCATGATCCTGCGGCTGTTCACCGGGGGTGTAGGGATCGAGCGCTTCGATTGATTTACTCCAGTATCGATTCATATTCATGTTCTAGGCGCTAAGCAGGCGACCACCATCGACGCGGATAATTTCGCCGGTGACGTAGTCGTTGGTTGCGAGGAACAGTGCGGTATCGGCGATTGCCTGTGGTGTGCCGCGACGCTTTAACGGGACCTGTTCAAGGAGTACTTTTTTGTAGTTCTGTTGGTCGCTGGTCTCTTCTGTTGGCCACAGAATTGCACCCGGGGAAATGCCGTTGACCCGCACCTCGGGCGCGAGTTCGAGCGCCAGCGACTTGACCAGCATCTGGTTGGCCGCCTTGGCGCTACAGTAGACGCTGTGGTGTTTGAGCGGTAGCGATGCGTAAATATCGATCATGTTTATAATACAGCCCGAACTTTGTTTTAGTGCCGGGTAGCATGCCTGTGACAGGAACAGAGGTGCTCGATAGTTGCTGGTGGTTAAATCATCCCAGGCTTGCTGATCAATTTCACCAATTTTGGTGGGATAAAAACTGGACGCGTTATTGACCAGGATATGCAAACCATCGAAAGCGTTAATGGCGTTGTCAGCCAGCTCTTCGAGTTCGACGATTGAGCTCAAATCAGCGCCCAGGGCGATCGCCGAATTAGCGCGCAGCTGGTTGAGTTCAGCCACCAGGGCCTCGGCCGCGTCTGCCGAAGCGCGGTAATGGATAATGAGATTTGCCCCGTTTTGATGTAGAGTGCGGGCGATCTGAGCACCGAGGCGATTTGCCGCACCGGTTACCAGCACGGATTTATCAGTTAACAACATCAGTCAAGCGAAAGCGAAAAGTGTCATCATATCATTCCCGTAAGCAGACGCTAGTCCGTAGCAGAGAAACACAGAGTGCCGAAGAATCTTTTATCCGGGCATGATTCCCGGGGACTGGAGTTGCCACTACCCGACGCGGCCGCCATTGCGCACAGTGCCCGCCTGGCGGATGTTATCGCTGCTCGAGTCGAAACCCGGGGAGGCGTCATCGGATTCGACGAGTATATGCAGATGGCACTGTATGAGCCGGGGCTTGGGTATTATTCCGCGGCTGCGACTAAATTTGGCGCGCCGGGCGATTTCGTAACCGCACCGGAAATCTCGCCGTTGTTTGGATTTTGCCTGGCACGGCAGGCGGCGGCTGTCATTGCGCAGGGGTGTAGTGCTCGGATACTCGAGTTTGGTGCCGGCAGCGGTAAGTTGTGCGCGCAGATATTGAGTACCTTACCCACGCTTGAGCGTTACCAGATTCTCGACCTCAGTGCCGATCTGAAGCAACGACAGCAAAACTACCTGCGCGGTGAGCTGGCTGCGGAACTGTTTCACAAAATCGAATGGTTAAGCAGTCTACCGGAAGAATTTGATGGTATCGTGCTCGCCAATGAAGTACTCGATGCCATGCCCGTGCATATCCTGTCAAAGCAGCAAGAATGGCTCGAGCGAGGGATTGGTTACGATGGACAGGGCTTCACCTGGCAAACTTTTACTCCAAAGAGTTCCGTGATTGACTCGATACGAGCGATAGAGGCCAGCCTCGGCGATTTTGCGGAGGGCTACCGCAGCGAATTGAACCTGAATTACGGACCCTGGTTAAAAGCGCTTGCGCAAACCTGTAAGCGCGCATTGGTATTGGTCATCGATTACGGTTATGAGCAGGACCAGTATTACCATCCGTCGCGTAGCCACGGTACCCTGACTTGTCACTACCAGCATCGAGTGCACACTGATCCACTGGTTTACCCGGGGTTGCAGGACATTACCGCGTTTGTCGATTTTGATGCCTGTGCCGATGCGGCCGAAGCAAACGGATTTGTGCTTTCAGGCCTGGTCACACAGGGGCAGTTTTTGCTAGCCAACGGCCTGCTCGAGGAGGCGCAGCGACAGGCGAAAGGCAGCGACAGCCTGTCGCAATTGACGTTATCGCAGCAGGTTGGAACGCTCAGCCTGCCACAGGAAATGGGAGAGAAGTTCAAGGTGTTGGCAATGCAGAAAAACTTGGCGCTGGAACTACCGGCGATGCAGCGCAGGGGCGCCTATGGATAATCTGCAAATTATAATCCTGGCGATCGTGCAGGGGCTGACGGAATTTTTACCGATATCGAGTTCCGCCCACCTGGTGTTATTGCCGCAAATGATGAACTGGCCGGACCAGGGATTGGTATTCGACGTGGCGGTGCACATCGGTTCACTGATTGCGGTGCTGTATTACTTTCGGGTCGAGGTAAAGCGTATGCTGAAAGCCTGGACACGTTCGCTCGCCGGGGGTGACGCCGATCAGGACAGCTTGCTCGCCTGGTGGGTCATCATCGGTACCTTGCCGGCGATATTGGTAGGTTTCCTGTTACAGGGGCCCATCGAGGAAAAACTGCGCAGTCCCTGGATCGTTGCCCTGGCGTCGATTATATTCGGCCTGGTATTGTGGTATGCCGACGCGAATGCGCGGCGCACTCGAAACGAATTCCAGTTGAATCTCAAAGATGTATTAATCATCGGCTGCTTCCAGGTGCTCGCGCTGATCCCGGGCATATCGCGTTCCGGTATTACGATCACGCTGGGCTTGTTTCTCGGACTTACCCGCAAGGCAGCGGCGCGCTTTTCTTTCCTGTTGGCGATGCCGGTTATTTTTGCCAGCGGAGTACTGCAGACGGTGCGCATGGTGACCGAGGTTAGCCCGATCGGGTGGGATGACCTGCTGTTGGGCGTGCTGTTATCGGCGATCAGTGCTGGTCTCTGCATTCACTTTTTCCTGCGCCTAATCGACCGAATCGGTATGCTGCCGTTTGTTATTTACCGGGTATTCCTCGGCGTGGCGATTCTCGTGCTGCTGAGCTAAAAAAGCGTAAATGACGCAACCGGGTGATAATTCGCTATCGGGGTCGGTGCCGCCGCTGAAGCTTGTCAAAGTCTGGTATTTTATCGGTGCGATGATGCTGTTTGGCGTTGCCCTGGTTTCGTTGATGCCGGCACCCGATATCGGGGTCAGTGACAAGCTGTTACACCTGGTTACCTATTTTTTCCTGTCGGGCTGGTTCAGCCTGTTAGCGGTTAATCGGATTTCATTGGGCTGGACTGTCATCGGCCTGGTTGGATACGGAATGTTAATCGAACTTTTACAGGGAATGACCGCGTATCGGTATCCGGAGTGGGGCGATGTCCTGGCCAATGGAGCCGGTGTCTTGGCTGGAATCCTGTTTTATTTTTCACCGCTACCGCAGTTACTGAAGTTCGTCGATAGCAGGTTAGCCCGAATTTTGCTGCGCTAGCACTTTTTCCTGTTCGATTAAACGCAAACGAGCCTCGTGTATAGCCTTTCCCATGACTTTTCCAGTCAGGCCCTGTTGCTGGATACTGGTTATATCAAGATCCCGCAGTTTAGCAGCAAGCCGCGCCAGGTATTCTGCTTGCGGGTATGGATCGTCCTCGGATCCCTCGCGCCCGCGAATATCGGCGCGACAGGCATCGAGCATTTTTTGAAATCGCTCTGGTTTGCGCAAGCTGTCGACCCGGGTAAATAACTTTAACAGGGTCGAGGCTTTAAGTTCCATCGCGCGGTGCGCCAGCAGATGAAATTCGGTCGTAATCAGGGCCAGTTCGGTGTGTGCCCTGGGAACTCGCCAACGCTTGCAAAAGGCCTTGACCGGTTTCTTACCCCGCGCTTCGTGGCCATGATGGCTCGGTAACACCGAGGTCGGAGTCGTCGCTTTACCGAAATCGTGCATCAATACGGCAAATCGGGTTTCATTATCATGACCGAGTACCGCACTTGCCTGCAACGCCATCATAAGGTGTACACCGGTATCGATCTCCGGGTGATACTTTGCATTTTGCGGCACCCCGAACAGGGCATCTATCTCGGGAAATAATGTTGCCAGGACTCCACACTCGCGCAAGGTTGTGAAGAATACGGCGGGGTCGGCCTCGTCGAGTGCGCGCGATAACTCGGACCATACTCGCTCGGCGACCAGTGCCTCGAGTTCACCAGACTGGCCGATCTGGCGAATCAGGTCGCGTGTCTCGTCGGCAATCGTAAAACCCATTTTATGGAATCGCGCTGCAAAGCGGGCGACGCGCAGGACCCTGACCGGGTCTTCGACAAATGCATCGGAAACATGCCGTAACAGGCGGTTTTTGATATCCCTTTGGCCGTCGTATGGATCGACCAGGTTTCCCTGCTCGTCTTCGGCAATCGCGTTGATGGTTAGATCGCGACGCAATAAGTCCTGTTCGATTGTGGTTGCAGGGTCGGCGCTGATTTCAAATCCCTTGTAACCCGGGCCGGTTTTGCGTTCGCTGCGTGCCAGTGCATATTCCTGTTTGCTTTCGGGGTGCAGGAAGACTGGAAAATCTTTACCGATCGGCTTGTATCCGGCAGCCTGCATTTGTTCTACGGTAGCGCCGGTCACCACCCAGTCTATGTCGTTAACGGGTAGTCCGAGCAGGCGGTCGCGTACACAACCGCCGACACGGTATACCTTCACAGATGATCCTCTGGATTTCCGGGTTGCGGGTAATCCTTGCGGAAGCTGTCGTAGTTGCGTTTGTTACCAAACATCGCCGGCAAACCATGCAGGTACTGGCGCAGGCTGGTTTCACAAAGGTCGCCGTCCGGGCAGACATTGTCGGTTTGCAATGATCGGTAGTTGTCCATGGTAAAAAGTTTGCCCGGCAGATTTTGCAGGATTAATGCCTGCATGCGCGACAATCTCTTGCCCAGGGGCATGACACGCACCGGAAGCTGTAAACTGTCGATGATTAACTCGAGGATTTGCTGCAGGGTAAAAACCTCCGGCCCGCAAACCGTGTAGCGCTTCGCATAACTTTCGCGATTATCGACCGCGTTTACCATTCGCTCGACCAGGTCGCCTACATAAACAGGTGCCAGTTTGCTGTCGGCGCAGGCAAGCGGAAAGTAACCAAAAAACAGTTTCAGAATACCGGCAAAGCGGTTGATAAAATCGTCCTCCTTACCAAACACGACCGATGGTTGAAAACTGGTTACCTGCAGGCCCCGCTGGCCAAAGGTGTGCAACAGATTCTCGCCTTCACCCTTGGAGCGAAGATAAAGACTGCTGCCAGTCGCCTGGTCGGCGCCCAGCGCGCTGACATGGAGCAGGCGTTTGATACCGATTTCGCAACAGGCTTCGACCACTGCCTTGATAAAATCGACATGGTAACGACGAAAATCTCCCTTGCGTCTTTCGTGCAATATACCAACCAGGTTGATGACCATTTGCTGCCCATCGCAGAGTTCTCTTAAACGGGTTTCATCCGTGATATTGGCTTCCAGCAGGCTTATATTGGGATGCACCAGCAGCGATCGATTTCGATGCGGCCGTCGACAGGGTACGGTGACATGCCAACCCCGGTTAGCGAGCGCAAACGCTAGCTGCTTGCCGATGAATCCGCTGCCCCCGAGAAGTAATGCATTGCGTTGTTTGTTCATACCGCCTTATTTTCTGCGTTGGTGATGGTGACGCGGTGGTCCGTTCTTGTGTCGCGGGCGCTGTGGCTTGCCGCCACTGGGCTTCAGGCGGCCGCCTTTCATTTTAACCGGGGGCCTGGGTTTGATCAGCAAGTCGTTGCTTATCGACATTGTTGGAATCGTGCTACGTGTATAGGATTCAATATCGATCAGGTTCATCGCAAGATCTTCACAGGCAAAGCTGATCGCGGCACCCGACTTGCCTGCACGCGCGGTACGCCCGATTCGATGCACGTAGTCTTCACCCAGCTCGGGTAGATCGTAGTTGAAAATATGGGTGACGTCGGGAATATGCAGACCTCGCGAGGCGACATCGGTGGCCACCAGGATCGAATACTCACCGTCGTGGAATTTCTTCAGCAGCGCCTCACGTTTGTTTTGATGGATGTCCCCGGAAATTATCGCCGCTGACATGCCGTTGCCCTCCAGGTACTCCCAGATGCGGATAGTGGCATGCTTGGTGTTGGCAAAGATAATGCTGCGTTGTGGTTGTAGTTTCTGAATCAGGCCCAGCAGCAGCGGGATCTTTTCATGATTCGCCGGGTGGTAAACGCTCTGCTCGATACGATCCACCGTTGGCGAATCGGCATCGATTTTGATCAGCTGGGCCTGGTTCATATGTTCATAGGCCAATTCCATCACCTTTTGCGCCATGGTCGCCGAAAACAGCATATTCAAGCGTTTTTCGGGATCGGGCAGGCGTCTTAACATGAAACGAACATCCGCAATAAATCCCATATCAAACATGCGATCCGCCTCGTCCAGCACCATTGCCTCAATTAACTTGAAATCGTAGAGTCGCTGTTTGAAGAAATCGATCAGGCGCCCCGGGGTGCCGATGAGGATATCGACGGGTTCATCGAATTGTCTCTTCTGCTGTTCGTAAGCCTTACCACCGTAGCAGATGGCCAACTTGAGTGGCAGCTTGCGCAGCAGACTTTCCGCATCCTTGTGGATTTGGATTGCCAGTTCGCGCGTCGGTGCCAAAATTAAGGTCCGGGGTTTACCTGGGACTGTGGCGGGTTGGTCCGAATGCAGGATCCTTTGCGCACAGGCAAGCAGAAACGCCATGGTTTTACCGGTGCCAGTCTGTGCCTGCCCGGAGACGTCTTTCCCGGCCAGTAGCAAGGGTAGTGATTTTTCCTGAATTGGGGTGCAATAATGGAAATCCATCTCGCCCAGCGCGTCCAGCAAACGTTGGTCAAGCTCCAGGGAGCTAAACTGCAGCTCGGTTAAGTGTTGTTGCGCCATACTCTAGAAAATTTCCTAACTTCGAAGGTAATCCGGCTATGGTAGCAAATTGCATGAAAACCTGCGCTGTGATTTGAAAAGTCGATTTCTATCCCCACTTAAATCGAAGGGGCCGGAAATTCTGTATAAGCTTCCCGCCATATTTGTATTATTGACAGTTAAATCTGATACGACTAAATTGTCCGTCTAACTGATTAAGCCATGGGGCTGGAGATACGCGTGAGTGAGAAAATAGTATACCTTTCAGATGAAAGCTTCGAATCGGATGTGCTGCAGGCAGATCATCCGGTACTCGTTGACTACTGGGCAGAGTGGTGCGGACCTTGCAAGATGATCGCTCCGATCCTCGAAGAGATAGCCGATGAATACGATGGCCGACTCACGGTAGCTAAGCTCAATATCGACGATAATGCCAACACTCCCCCCAAGTACGGAATTCGTGGCATTCCGACCCTGATGCTGTTCAAGGGTGGGGCAGTCGAGGCTACCAAGGTTGGTGCGCTCTCCAAATCCCAGTTAACCGCTTTTCTCGACAGCAATATCTAGCTTAATCGGGCCAGAAAATAGATTTAAAAAGGGTCGTTGATTGAGGTAGACGACCCTGAGTTACTGTGCTACGCTCTTTTTAATCGATGCCGTATCTCCGCGGCATTCCTGAACAAAAAAACCAAACGCAATTCTCGATATTACCCATAGACCGTTCTCACGTCTTTATTCCCCAACCCTGTTAATAGGGCACTCTTAAAATGAATCTAAACGAGCTCAAGCAACATACCGTCCCCGACTTAATCGAAACCTTGAAATCAATGGGTGGTGACCACTCGGCGCGCATGCGTCGGCAGGACATCATCTTTAGCATCCTCAAGTCCCAGGCCAAGAAGGGCGAGGATATCTTCAGTGAAGGCGTACTCGAAATTCTGCAGGACGGATTTGGATTTCTGCGTTCCGCGGACAGCTCTTATCTCGCGGGTCCGGACGATATCTATGTATCACCGAGTCAGATCAGGCGTTTTAACCTGCGTACCGGCGATACCGTCAGTGGCAAAATCAGGCCGCCCAAGGATAACGAACGTTATTTTGCATTGCTTAAAGTTGATGAAATCAATTTCGATGCACCGGAAAACGTCAAGCACAAGGTTTTATTTGAAAACCTGACGCCATTACACCCTAACAACCGTATGGTGCTTGAACGCGGCAACGGCAGTACCGAGGACATTACCGCCCGTATTATTGACCTGGTGTCGCCAATCGGCAAGGGGCAGCGAGGCCTGGTAGTCTCGCCACCGAAAGCGGGTAAAACCTTGATGCTGCAAAACATTGCCCAGAGCATCGCTAGCAATCATCCCGATTGTTACCTGATTGTGCTGCTGATCGATGAGCGCCCGGAAGAAGTCACCGAGATGGCGCGCATGGTCAAGGGCGAAGTTGTCGCGTCGACTTTCGACGAGCCTGCCAGTCGCCATGTCCAGGTTGCCGAAATGGTCATCGAGAAAGCCAAACGCCTGGTCGAACACAAGCGAGATGTGGTCATCTTACTGGACTCGATCACGCGTCTGGCGCGCGCCTATAACACCACGATTCCTTCTTCAGGCAAGGTACTGACCGGCGGCGTTGACGCACATGCGTTACATCGGCCGAAACGTTTTTTTGGTGCGGCACGTAATATCGAAGAAGGCGGTAGCCTGACGATACTCGCGACCGCACTGATCGAAACCGGTTCCAAGATGGACGAAGTCATCTACGAGGAATTCAAGGGCACCGGCAACATGGAAATCCATCTCGATCGACGCATCGCTGAAAAACGCGTCTTCCCGTCGATCAATATCAACCGTTCTGGTACTCGTCGTGAAGAGTTGTTGATTGATCAGGATGAATTGCAAAAAGTCTGGATCCTGCGCAAGTTTCTGCACGCGATGGATGAAATTGAAGCCATGGAATTTGTGCTGGGGCGCATGCAAAGCAGTAAAACTAACCTGGAATTCTTCGATCAGATGAAGAAGTAGGTGTGGTGTGGCCCGGGTTCAATCTTTTGAGCCGATCGTTGGTCATCAACCCCGTATCCTGATACTCGGCAGTATGCCGGGCACCGCTTCATTGCAAGCTGTCCAGTACTACGCCCATCCCCGTAATGCATTCTGGCCGATTATGGCCAGCTTGTTTGGCATCGATCCCGCGGCCAGTTATACGCAGCGTGTGGCTGAGCTTTCCAGGCATCCGTTGATTCTTTGGGACACTTTACAGGCCTGCCATCGACCTGGCAGCCTGGACTCAAATATCGATGCCAAAACCGCGCGCGCGAACGATTTTCCTGGATTGCTGAAGCGTTTTCCCGAGATTCGTGCAATTCTGTTCAACGGCGCCACGTCGGAGAAGTATTTCAAACAATTGGTACTGCCGAACCTGCCGGAGTCGCTGGAAGTAGCGCTGCTGCGTATGCCCTCCACCAGTCCGGCGCATGCGGGGATGAGCTTTGAACAAAAGCTTTCAGCCTGGCGTCAACTGCTGGATTTTATCGATTAGGATTTGAGTAGTTTTTTGCGAACGTGTGCCAACGGTGCTGCATCGTTGTACACCACCTGGTCGTTCTCGAGGCTAACCCCGAGCGAGGCCCATAACGCCTCGAGATCAACCGGGTAGGGGTCCGCTTTCATCTTCAGGTACAGGGGCACCAGGACGTCAACCCCGATAGCACGGTCGGCGGACTCAAATACCTGCATCGCACTCGAACTGGCATGCATCGACAGGCCGGCGTCCAGAACGCCACGCAGGGCATCACGCAGGCTAAGGCGGTTTTCGCTCAATTTTCGGATTTCGATATCTGCAAGCATGCAGAAGATGGCGCCACCCCAGTAGGTACGGCCCCAGGTCGGGGTCTGGTCCAGTCCGAGGTCGCCATTTTTTGGCAGTCCCTGGGGCATACGGTTGATGAAACCATTCCAGACAAATTCCTCGCTTAGATGGCCGCGCTGTGCGCGTGCTATCGATTCGACATAGGTCGCCAGTCCTTCCAGCCACCAGCGATGCTCGTAAGGCACATCGGCCATCGCCAGGTGGACCATTTCATGTACCATGATCCAGTCCTTGCGCAGCATTTCCGGTGTAATATTCTCACCGACCACGATACGCAAAGAGGGTGAATCCCCACCGAACGCCTGGCCAAAACGTACCGCGTGGCCACCGGTAACCTGCAGCTTGATATGCACGCTTTTTACCGGAAAACGGCCATAGTAGTGATGCACGGTTTTAGTCGAGTAGAGCACCCAGTCGAGGAGCATGTCTTTCTTGCCGCGTAGCACGCGATCACGGATTTCGACGCTGATCCTGCTGTCATTTATGTCAAATGCAAATTCGGAGTCACTAACGGTTTCAATTTCGGGTTCGCCAGCATATAGACTGCCGCAGAAGACCAGCAGCAAAATGGCTACTCGTACCATGGTGACTCCTTAATAGTGTTTTTATTCATATTGTGACTTTACTGGGGGCTAAAGGTTCATTCGTCGGGGCCCTGTTCCTTATGCTGTGCACCCAGGCCGGCGTCATACCAGTCGGCCCGGTCACACCAGAAAATATTGTCCTCCGGTTCGATACCCGAAGCTTCGCTCAATGAGCCTGCAGGAATGACCAGCTTTCCGCTTTTCAGGCTGGTGTAGGGCACCAGAGAGCCGCAGTGCGTACAAAAGCACTTCGAGATAACGTCTGGCTTATCAGGTGTGTAACGTTTGATCAAATTCTCACCGGCGAGCCATTCGATGCGATCGGCACTGGTGAATATATTCGATGCATGGGCGGTTCCCGTAGAACGCCGGCACTGGCTGCAATGGCAGAGATGGAATTCGTCGAAGGGCCCGCTGACCTGGAATTGGACCTGGCCGCAGAGGCAGGCACCTTTTATCGGTTTACTCATACTGGAAACCTCATATTTGCTGGCTTGCGATCAATCTCCGGATCACGTCATCGAAATGCCTTTCATGCACATTGGCATAGGCAAGGCGGATGAATTGCTCCTGGTCCCGGCCGAAATAGCTTCCCGGCAGGCTAATGATTTCGTGTTGCTGGATTAAACGTTTGACGACATCACGAGCTGGCGCTTCGAACGGATGCTCGATATAGGCGAAGTAGGCACCGGCACTGATCAGGCGGTAGTTCAGATCGGCGTGATCGAAAGCCTGCTTGATCGCAATGGCGCGGCGCGCCAGTTCGTCGGATTTCTCCAGTTTCCAGGCCTGCAGATTTTGTAGACCGTAAACCGCCGCAAGCTGGCCTGCATGCGGGGCACAGATCGCGGTGCAATCCTGAATTTTTTTAAGTTGATCGAGCAATGGCTGACTCGCTACAACGGCCCCGGTGCGGAAACCGGTAAGACTGAATACCTTGGAGAAGCTGTACAAATGCACCAGCGTTTCCCGCCAGTCGGGTCGTGAAAACAGGCGATGCGGTAGCTGATTGATATCGATGAAATCACGGTAGGTTTCATCCATGATCAATGCGAGTCCATGCTCTTGAGCAAGTTCAAAAAATTGCTCGATACATTCGTGACTGTAAATAGCGCCGCTCGGATTGTTTGGCGTTACCAGCAAGATTGCCCGGGTGCGCTCGTTAATCAACGAGCTTGCCTCACCCGGGTCTGGCATTGCGGTCTCGGCATTAAATGTCAGGTAGCGTGGCACCACGGCACGGGTCGTCAACCACATCTGGTGATTGAAATAGCAGGGCAGTGGCACGATAACCTCGTCACCCGCCTCGCACAGGGTGTCGATAACCGAGCAAAACGCCTGGTTGCAGCCTGCGGTTATCAGGATGTCATCGGCAGTGACTGACCCCTGGTAACGTTCGCTGATATTACCGGCCAATGCTTCGCGCAAGGGTGGGATGCCGCGAATGTCGGTGTAGGTGGCACCTTCGCCTGCCTTGATTGCCTCTCCGAGGTAGTCCCTGAGTGACTGTGGCGGCAGATGCGCCGGCACTGCCTGGCACATGTCGATCAGGTTTTCGGACTGTGGATTCGTCACCCAGGACCAGGCTTCGGCGATTGGCGCCGCTGCGCAATCTAGTACGTTTGGATTGAATTTCATAGCGCTTACCAAGTAATTCAGACCGATGTTAGTGAATTCGAGCCTGCCTTACCAGTCTCAAAAAGCTATGACATAATACCTGGCGAATTTAACCATGAGGTATCCCAATGAAATATTTACACACCATGGTGCGAGTGAACGATCTGGAGGCGTCGCTCGGATTTTACCGCGACTTGCTTGGCCTGGTTGAAACCGACCGCTATGAAAGCGAGGAAGGTCAGTTTACGTTGGTATTTCTTGCGGCACCGGAAGATCTCGAGCAGGTCAAGGCGGAACGCGCGCCGCTGGTCGAACTGACTTACAACTGGGACGGTGAGGAATACCATGGTGGGCGAAATTTCGGTCACCTGGCTTACGCGGTGGATGATGTTTACGCGGTTTGCCAGAAAATGCTGGATGCCGGTATTACTATCAACGTCCCGCCGCGCGACGGGCACATGGCGTTTTTTCGTTCGCCGGACAACATCTCGATTGAACTCCTGCAAAAAGGTGAGCCGTTAGCACCAACTGAACCCTGGGTATCGATGCCGACGATCGGTGAATGGTGATCATGGAGCGTTATCTCGAAGGCCGGATCGCAATTATAACCGGTGGCTTTGCCGGCATCGGTAAGGCGATTGCGATCGCGCTGGCTGAACGGGGAGCGACTATCGCGGTTGGTGCCCGTCGGCAACCCGAGGCAGTTATCGAGGAGCTGAAGGCTGTTAGCGGCGCGATTTTTTATCAAAAACTCGATGTTTCCGACGTCGATAGTGTAGGTGCATTTGTCGAGGCGCTGGCCAGCGAACATGGGTATGCCGATATCCTGGTCAATTCTGCAGGGGTAACCGCACATGAACTGGTTTGCGGTCACGATGAAAAATCATGGCTCGATGTCATCGATATCAATCTTTCCGGACCGTTTCGCATGATTCGTGCCTGTTTGCCAAAAATGATCGAACGCCGCTGGGGGCGTATCATCAATATTGGTTCTACCGCGGCAACCACGGCCGTAGCCGATCATGCGGCCTACTGTGCATCTAAATCGGGTTTGCTGGGATTGAGCCGGGCGGTTGCGCTTGAAGGTGCGCCGCATGGCGTTAGCTCGGTCGTCGTCAGCCCGACCTGGGTACAAACCGAAATGTTCAATAACAGTATGGAGATCCAGGCGCGTAAAGCCGGGCACAGCGTCGACGAAGAAATCGGCAATCTGGTTGCCGAACAACCCCAGAAGCGCCTGGTGCAACCCCAGGAACTCGGTGCACTGGCCGCCTTTTTGTGTCGCGATGAAGCGCTGGGTATTACCATGGAAGACATCCAGCTCAATGCCGGGGCACTGTGGTAGATTAGTGCAATGTCGATGCTGAATTTAAGCGCCAGTTACTTTGCGATCGACAACCCGTTGCGCCGGCTGGATCGCTGGATACACAAGTATCAGCACCATCAAACCGCGCGCATCAACCAGCGCGATGTCGACGTCTGGTGGACCGGACGCGCCGAGGCTGCGCTGCAGTCCAGTCAGCAACCATTGATCATCGAATTACAACTGTATTTCTCCTGTGTCGTCAAAAAGAGAGTGCTGTTTCATCGACAGGTGGAATTTGATACTACAGCCGTCAATCGCAAACTCGAACTCGCATTTCGACCGATTGCGTCAGCGGTTTGCGATCCGCGAGAATTTGCCTTGAACCATCCCATGGGTAAAGACCTGTCGCAGGGAGTCGCTAAACGCATGGTTCCGAGACGTGTCGAAATTGATTTTCGTCAGGGTGCATGGGAAGGCCAGTTCCATTACTGATCGTTGTGCTTACCGAGATCAGGCAAAATCTTTACAAAACAGCCGCTTATCCCGCCTAACAGGCGTTCAGAAGCTGCTGCTGTCTGGTTTTGAAAACTTCGCGTGAATCAGCCCGATAATCGCTCCGCCGATACCCTGCTCTAACAGGGCCCAGGCGGGGTCTATCAACAAGCCCAGCAATGGGAATCGGTAGACGCCGTGCAGCACGAGGCCGTAAGGTAGCAGCCAGAAGATTCCCGCTACCATGCCAAACAAAAAACCAGACCAGACCGAGTAGGATGTGCGGCCCACCACGCGCGGATATATCAGGGTCATGAGCAAGGCGAGCAGGGCGTAACCGAGCGCTATCATCGCGAGGTCCGGGGAGTCGAGCAACATTTCGGAATCGATATTGTCGGTGACAAATTCGTTTATCACCAATTCGTTAAAGAGGCCGGCCAGGACGAACATGACCAGGAAAGTCACTAATGACGAGACGAATACAACTTTCATGGTTGTTTACTCGAATGGGCACTAAAGTTTTGATTTTGTAACATGGCACTAATGCCGATTGCAACCAGCGTCGCACCGAACAGCGCCGCGGTAATACGCGCAACGGTTAAATCTCCCACAGGGCTCAGGCCCACACCAAAGGCGAGGGAGGACAGTATCAGAATATAGGCGAGATAGCCGGGGATAATGCGGGATCTTTTCCAGGCCGCTCCCAGCAACGCGTAGCCAACAACCGTAAGCATTCCGGAGAGAGGAAAGGCAAACGCCACCATGCCCATGGTGTCGCCGGCACCAAAGTCATTTATCACCTCGGGATAATTTATTGCCAGGAACGATGCGATAAAAACTTCGTAGTAGTCGAGCCCGAAAATCAGCATCATGCCGATAAAAAGCATCACGAAACCGACCAGTCCGAGTACGCCGGTGCGTAGTGCCGTAACCGTATATAGCGCCGTGGTACCCAGCAGGCCGAGCACCAGCGAAACGGCAAACAAACTATGGATCAGTATCCAGTTTGCCGATGCAATGACTTCGGGTGGCATATGATGTGGGTGGGAGATATAGGAGTAGCCAAGCGCGAGTCCACTGATGATCATCAACAGGCCGCCCGCGCGGATGAAATTTAATTTCGTCATGATCTGCCTCCGTCAGAATCTCCGCATTATAAATCAACTGGAGCGAATCGTATTGCCTACTTGATTTTGATTGCGGTGGCCTAAAAAGAGTAGCGGTTTCGCCGGGTTAGGATCGCCGGGTGACGGAATATCCTGCAACCCAGCGGCCGGGGCGGCAATTATTCGTCCCTCCTGATGTTATATATGGCATTATCCTTCGCCGAATAACGAATTAACCAGGTCAGGAGAATTTCAGGTGTCGGTAAATGAAAGCATTGTCAGGGATTTGATCAATAACGAGATCGAGTTCGTGACCACGGTACCCTGTAAACAACTGGCGGGCGTTATCGAAAAGATTGATCAGAGTGATGAGATTTTCCACATACCGTCCAACAAGGAGGACGAGGGTATGGGACTTTGTGCGGGCGCCTTTATGGGCGGTAAACGTTCCGCGATAATCATGCAGAATACCGCCATCGGGGTGACCATTAATACCCTGGTAACACTGATACAGTACTATCATTTGCCACTACCGATGCTGATCAGCTATCGAGGTGAACTCGGTGAACCGGTTGCCTGCCAGGTCGAAATGGCGGTGCATACGAAGGCGCTGCTGGCACAACTGAATATACCGACCTACCACTTCCATCATCCGGATGATGCCGATGAGCTCGATGCTATTCTCAAGCACTGTTTCATGTGCAAGAAACCGGTCGCAATATTAACCGATGCCAGTTTCTGGAAGGGGGCCTGAGATGATTCGCAGCGAGGTTTTGAAAACACTGATTCCAGTCATTTCCGATAAACTGGTGGTCTGCAATATCGGCCTGCCAAGCCAGGAACTTCACCTGCTTGATGATCAGCCCAGCAATTTTTACATGCTTGGTACCATGGGGCTGGCTTCATCGATTGGCCTTGGCCTGGCACTGGCACAAAGCGACAAGGTAATTGCGATAGATGGTGACGGTTCGGTTTTGACCAACTTTGGCACCCTGCCAACCATCGCCAACAATGTTGCAGATAATTTCGTACTCCTCATTGTCGATAATGGCAGCTATGGCTCTACCGGAGATCAACCGACTTACGCGGGCAGGAAAACGTCCCTGGCAGCCGTGGCGCGAGCCTGCGGCTGTGAAAACGTAATCGAGTGTCAGGCTGAGGAAACCGCAACGGTGCTGCAAAACGCACTGGACTTGGACAAAATGACGATTATTGTCTGCAAGTGCGAGTCGGGAAATATAAAAGTACCGGTAATCGATATCGATCCCGTCGTTATTAAGGACCGTTTCATGAAAGAAGTTCAGGCTAGAAACAATCGCTAAGGTTTAACGCATTCAATGCGAAGATGTAAAAAGCCTTCCCCTGAAAGCAGATATTGATTTCAGTCCTGTCGGAGTCGGAAAACGGCCATTTTCTGTCATTCCGGCGAAAGCCGGAATCCATTGCCAAATTATCACAATCGCGTCCGGGCGAAGCCCGGGTTACCTAATGAGGAACCGATGAAATGGATGCCGGCTCGTAGGCCGGCATGACGAATTCAGGTGTCTCAGTTGGGTCGATCTCGGAAGCTCGTTTTTCCCTAGCGAGGGTCAGCTTTGATGATTTGTCAAAGTCGGATTGGACCATTGTCAAAAAAATGGCCAGGTAGCGGGATATGGGGTATCCCAGTACCTGGCCTAAGGTTACAACCGAAGAGCGCGTGTAACTCTGATTCGGTTATTGCTAGTCCCAGTTCAATGCGCCACCGGTTTGATACTCGGTCACGCGGGTCTCAAAAAAGTTTTTCTCCTTTTTCAGGTTAGCCTGCTCATCCAACCAGGGTAATGCGTTTTCAGCACCCGGGAATGGGATCGCATGGTTCAGTTTGTTGGCGCGGCGATTGGCGATAAAACGAAACTGCGCGATATGATCTTCAGCGCTGTATCCCAGGATTGGATCCGGTAATAGATAATTCGCGTACTGCGTCTCCGCGGCTTCGGCTTCTTCCCACATTTGCTGGATCACTTTTGGATCGAGCTTGATATTTTCTTCCAGCACGATTTGATTGCAGACGCGGATGCCAAAGGAAGCATGTAGTACTTCGTCACGCATGATGTACTGGAATTGTTCGGCGGTGCCTTTCATAAGCCCGCGCCGCTGTAATGCAAAAATCGGGCTGAAGCCATTGTAAAACCAGGTGCCTTCGAACACGCCGGCGAAAAAGGTATAGGCGAGTACGAAGTTTTCGAGTTCATCTCGATCTTTCAAATCGATGTCCGCACGCAGCACCGAATCGAGGCGTTTGTTACACATCTGGATCTTGTGGTGAATTTCCGGAACCACGCGGTAACGGTTGTAGATTTCGCCCTGGTCGAGTCCCAGGGATTCGATGCAGTGCTGGTAAGTCCAGGTATGCATCGCTTCTTCATAAACCTGGCGCGCCTGGTAAATCTGCAATTCGGGCGCCGTCATTTTCTCCATCACCGCAAGCCCGATATTACGCATTGCGAGAATATCCGACGTTGTCAGGTAAGACAGTACATTTTCATAAACGTGGCGTTCTTCCAGCGTCAACTTGTGCTGGAAATCATGCACATCCTGGGTCATGTTGATATCGAGCGGAGTCCAGTGATTCTTGTTGGCGTTCAAGAAGTATTCCCAGGCCCATGGATACTTGAACGGCGCCAGCTGGTTGATATCGGCAAGGCCGTTTACAACTCGCTTGTCTTCTGGATTTATCGGTTTGGCCGTAAGCGGGACTGACGCAGTTTGGGATGTTTCGCCGACACCGGTATCATCAAGCGGAATCTCGCGCACAAGCGGTGTAACCGCTGGCTCCGCGTTCATCACAGGCGCCTCCATTGCCGATTCCGGTGCTCTTGGTGCTTGTGGGCTTAGTGGTTCATCCCAATTCAACATACTGTTCTCCTACGTGTGTATCTGATACTAGTTACTGACATGCTTCACAATCTGGGTCGAGAATCGAGCAAACTTTGGGCTCTGGTTCCAATGCCGGTTCGAGCGTCTCAGTCGCAGATTTCTCAACTGCGGTGGCTCCCAGCGAACGCAGGTAATAGGTTGTCTTCAGGCCTCGCACCCAGGCAAGCTTGTACAGGTTGTCGAGCTTTTTACCGGACGGTTCGGCCATGTAAAGGTTCAACGATTGTCCCTGGTCGATCCATTTTTGCCGACGCGATCCGGCTTCGACCAGCCAGCGGGAATCGACTTCAAAGGCGGTTGCATAAATGGCTTTTAACTCTTCCGGCACCCGATCGATGCTCTGCACGCTGCCGTCGAAATACTTCAGATCGTTGACCATGACATCGTCCCACAGACCGTGCCGCTTCAAATCATCTACCAGGTAAGGATTAATTACGGTAAATTCACCGGACAGGTTTGATTTGACAAACAGGTTCTGGTAAATCGGTTCGATCGACTGGCTGACACCACAGATATTCGAAATGGTCGCGGTCGGTGCAATCGCCATCGTGTTCGAATTGCGCATACCGATGTTCATGACACGTTGACGCAGGCTGTCCCAGTTCATGCGTGAGCTGTCGTCCTGTTGCAGGTAGTCGCCACGAACTTCGCGCAGCCGCGTTACCGAATCGATTGGCAAGATGCCCTGGCTCCAGAGTGACCCCTGGTAGCTGGAATAGGTGCCGCGTTCCTGTGCGAGATGCGTCGAAGCCTGGATCGCGTAGTAACTGACCGCTTCCATCGATTCATCGGCAAACTCGATTGCGCCTTCCGAAGCATAGGGAATATGTTGCTTGTATAAGGCATCCTGGAAACCCATGATGCCAAGTCCAACCGGGCGATGGCGCAGGTTGGAGGTGCGTGCCTGCGGCACACTGTAGTAATTGTAATCAATTACGTTATCAAGCATGCGCATCGCGGTATTGATGGTTTGCTCGAGCTTCAAGAGGTTCAGGCCGTTTTCGTCGACATGCTGAGGCAAGTTTACCGAGCCCAGGTTGCAGACCGCGATTTCTGTATCAGAGGTATTCAGAGTGATCTCGGTGCAGAGGTTAGACGAATGTACGACGCCGGTATGTTGCTGCGGCGAACGGATATTGCATGGGTCCTTGAAGGTTATCCACGGATGACCCGTTTCAAACAGCATGCCGAGCATTTTGCGCCAAAGATCGATTGCCTTGATACGGCGGAAAGACTTGATTTCGCCTCGATCTGCCTTTTCTTCGTGAGCCATGTAAGCGGTTTCGAAGTCAGCACCATACAGGTCGTGCAGGTCAGGTACTTCGCAGGGAGAGAACAGGGTCCACTGACCTTCTTCGACAACCCGTTTCATGAATAGATCGGGGATCCAGTTTGCTGTATTCATGTCATGCGTGCGGCGTCGTTCTTCGCCAGTATTTTTACGCAGATCGAGAAAATCTTCGATATCGAGATGCCAGGTTTCGAGGTAAGCGCACATTGCGCCCTTGCGTTTACCGCCCTGATTGACCGCAACGGCAGTATCGTTGGCAACCTTCAGGAACGGAACAACACCCTGCGATTTACCATTAGTGCCCTTGATGTGTGACCCCATGCCGCGCACCCGGGTCCAGTCGTTACCCAGGCCACCGGCAAATTTGGACAGCATTGCGTCGTCTTTGATTGCACTGAAAATACCGTCAAGATCGTCGGGTACCGTCGTCAAATAGCAGCTCGACAGCTGGGGACGCAGCGTTCCCGAATTGAACAGGGTAGGGGTGCTGCTCATGAAATCAAAGGAAGACAACAGGTTGTAAAATTCGATGGCACGCTCTTCACGCTTGACTTCGTTGATTGCCAATCCCATTGCGACACGCATATAAAATGCCTGCGGTAATTCGAAACGCACGTCGTGATAATGAATAAAGTAGCGATCGTACAAGGTCTGCAGTCCAAGGTAGGTAAACTGGTGATCTCGCTCGGGTTTGAGGGCGTTGCCCAGAAGTTCCAGATCGAACTTGAGTAATTCCTTGTCGAGTAATTCGAGCTCGGTTGCTTTCTTGATGTAATTGCCAAAATATCCGCAATAGCGATCGGCCATTTCGGTAAATGTTGCGCTGGGTGCGCCATCATTTATGAAGCCCAGGGATTCGGCGCGTAGTTCGTCGAGCAACAGGCGCGCTGCAACCTGCGAGTATTCAGGTTCTGCATCAATCAGTCCACGCGCGCTCATCACCGCGGTGGGGCTGACATCTTTTTGTGGTACGCCATCAAACAGGTTCTTGATGGTGCCATTGTAAACACGCTCGGCGCTAACGCTTTCCAGCCCGCTACAGGCCTCATCAATAATAGTTTGCAGGCGCTGGGTGTCGAGCGGAGCAATGCTGCCGTCTTTCAGTTTGACGGTAAGCTCAATGCGCTCTTCGTCCGCGTATTGTTCGGGAGTATCTATCTTGCTCTGCGCACGCGCGGCTGCGCGTTCTTCGCGGTAAAGCACGTATGAGCGCGCAATTTTCTGTTCACCGTTGCGCATCATGGCAAGTTCGACCTGATCCTGGATATCCTCGATATGGAAAGTGCCACCATCAGGCTGACGTCGAGTCAGCGTATCGACTACGAGATTGGTTAACTTTTCCACGGTTTCATGAACCCGGGACGAAGCGGCTGCCTGACCACCTTCGACGGCCAGGAATGCCTTGGTCATTGCGACTGCAATCTTGTCTTTGTCAAAACTGGTTAACTTACCGTTGCGGCGTACGACGTTGTAGTTATTGCCAAGTGCGTTGCTGTTGTCTGCTGCTACTACCGGCGCTGTCTTGACGGGTGCGACAGCTGCCTCTGTTAAGGGTGATTCAATATTTTGCATTTAAAGCCCGATCCGTGATTTCAAAAATTACTGCGCGAATATGATCCGCGATTGTTTTCCGGCTATTTCTTTCCTTATGGATAGTTAAAGTAATTTATAACTATCGCGTACAAGTATTTGTACTTTTTGCAGATTGGAATGAACCAGCCGGTCTTTAATATTAGTTTTCGGTGAATATTTACCAGATACACAATATAATGTGTTTTGCCGGAAGGTCAAGTACATTATGTTGTGTATGGCTCTGTGGAGACTCGGGGAATATCTTGTGGATAAGTCGGTTTTTATTGCTAGAAATGGCGTCAGAAAAGGCTTCTGGCTTATTGATTCCATTTACCTCGAAAATTCGCTAATTAAAAAATACTATTTCGTTAAAAAATTCATAAAAAATATGTATAAGCCGATTACTGTGAATTCAAACCCGGGCTGTCGTAATGAGATATAGATTGGGAATCGATCTCGGTGGAACCAAAACCGAAGTGCTTGTTCTGGACCCTGATCAGCGTCCGGTCTATCGTGAACGTGTCGCCACCCCGGCTCACAGTTACGACGAAATCCTGGCCATGATCGCCAACCTGGTGACAAGCGCAAAAGGGAACGTTAAACAGGAAATGACCATTGGTATTGGCATTCCGGGTGCGATTTCACCGGCAACGGGCTTACTGCGCAATTCAAATACGGTTTGTATGAATGGACGTCCGTTTTTAAGCGATGTTGAAACTTTTCTGCAACGCAAGATTCGGGTCGAGAACGATGCCAACTGTTTTACCCTGTCGGAAGCGCTCGGAGGTGCTGCCAGGAATTACGGGATTGTGTTTGGCGTGATTATCGGAACCGGTACCGGGGGTGGTTTGGTGATCGACGGTAAATTGGTGAACGGACCCCACTCGATCAGTGGAGAGTGGGGGCATAATCCGTTGCCCTGGCATACTAATGAGGACGGATCGCCAGACTGCTATTGTGGGAAGACGGCATGTATCGAAACCTTTCTTTCGGGGCCCGGGTTCACACAGGGTTTTCAGTCTCGTTTTGGACGCATGCTTTCGAGCGAGGAGATTATTGCCGCTGCCGATTCGGGCGATGCCGAGTGTCGCAAGATGATAGATACCTATCACGATCAAATGGCCCGGGGGCTTGCTCATGTTATTAATATTTTAGATCCACATGCGATTGTTCTGGGCGGTGGCATGTCAAATATTGATTCAATCTATACCGGAGTTCCAGCACGGCTTGGCGCTTACGTGTTCTCTGACTTCGTCGAAACTTTAATTCTGAAAGCGGAACGAGGGGATGCCAGTGGTGTTTATGGTGCCGCATTGCTTTGGGAATAATGTTTCTTTTTCTACTAAGCTCAAAGCCTAGCGAAATAATAAAGCAAATATGGCCAGCGTTAATCCATTAGACGTCGCAGCGGCACAGGGAACCATCGGTCTTCACCTCCTGGTTGAAGAAGTCGATAAACTGGTGAGCCTGCCAGATATCTACTATCGCCTCGAGGAATTGATTGTCGATCCGAAATCGACCACTGATTCGATTGCAGGCCTATTGCGTAGTGACCCGGATTTGTGTGCGCGCATGTTACGCATGGCGAACAGCGCTTTTTACAGCTTTCCAACCAGGGTTGAATCCATCGAACGGGCTGTGAGTACAATAGGCTTGCGCCAGATTCGCGAACTGGTCCTGGTCACCGCGGTGATCAAGGCCTTCGAGGGAATACCTTCCGGTAAGGTAAATATGGCCAGCTTCTGGGAACATAGTGTCGCAGTCGCCATCATGTCGCGCGAGATCGGTCAATCCGCCGGAATTCCAAGTGCCCAAAACTACTATATCCCCGGCCTGTTGCATGACCTGGGGCGCCTGGTGATGTATCTGCAGTTACCCAGCCTGATGAACGATTTGTTGGAGCGGCGAGATTCCAGTGGCATGCCCCTGTTTCAACTCGAGCGTGAAATGCTGAGTTACTCGCATGCAGATATTGGTGGATGCTTACTCGAGTTCTGGAAACTTCCGCAATCGATCTGGGAACCCGTAGCAATGCATCATAATCCGGCAGGTAGCGGAGAGTTTATGTTGACTGCCTGCGCAATCCATATTGCGGATGCCTGGGTTAACGCTAATCGCAGCGGCAGCAGTGGCAGCAAATTCGATCTCGAAATCGATCCCGAGGCGCTTGAATTAATTAGTGTCGACATGGATGCGGTTGAAAACGCCGCGCGGACCGCGGGTGAGCAAACCCAGGCGGTGGTGCGACAATTCATGTGTCACTAGGAGTCTGTCAGACTCCTAGCCCATAACCAGGGTTGCGAGACCGAGAAAGGCGATGATACCGACAACGTCGGTAACCGTGGTCAATACCACACCACCGGCGATTGCAGGGTCGATACCAATCTGGCGCAAGACGACCGGAATGACTGCTCCCGCAAGCGCTCCTGCCAGCAGGTTTACAACCAACGCGAATGCGATGACCATGCCAATCGCGAAGTTTCCAAACCAGACTATTGAAAGCGAAGCCACCACCAGCGCCCACAGTAGCCCGTTTAGAAATCCGACCGATATCTCCTTTTTAATCAGTGAACGATAGTTGGAACTGCCGAGTTGTCCGAGGGCTAGCCCGCGGATTGCAATGGTGAGCGTTTGAGAACCAGCGATGCCGCCCATGCTGGGTACGATGGTAATCAGGATTGCAAGCGCGACAACCTGGTCGAGAATATCTTCAAAAAAGCCGATGACATAGGCGGCCAGAAAAGCGGTCAGCAGGTTGATTCCAAGCCAGATGCCGCGTCGTTTGGAGGTGACCAGCACCGGTGAAAACATGTCTTCTTCTTCGGACAGGCCGGCCATACTCATAATAGAGTGATCGCCTTCATCGCGAATAACATCGACGACGTCATCGATGGTAATACGACCAATCAGTTTGTGTTCTTCGTCGACGATTGCTGCACTCACCAGGTCGTATTTTTCAAATTCACGGGCTACTTCGTTATCAGACATATGCACGTGCATCGCGTCGACATCGGTGCGCATAATACTTTTAACTTCAACATCCAGGTCATTGGTGAGCAAGTCACGCAGATACAGTGAGCCCAGGTAATGATCGTGACGGTCGGTGACGAATAACTGATCGGTATGATCGGGTAACTCGCCGCGAATGCGCAGGTAACGCAACACCACATCGAGCGATACGTCGGCACGTACCGTGACCTGGTCGATGTTCATCAGCCCGCCAGCGGTATCCTCGCTGTACGATAATACTGATTCGAGCATCTCACGCTTGTTCGCATCCAGCGTATGCAGGGTCTGTACAAGCTTGTCGGTCGGTAGCGCCAGGATGATATCGGCTTGATCATCGACGTCCGGCAGGGTTTCGACGATGGCGGCGATCTCTTCAGGATCGAGTTCTTTGAGCTTGGCGTCGCTAATATCGTCCTGGGTTTCAAGCAGTACCGCACCCAGGTCACTCGGTTCGATCAGGGGCCAGATCGAATCGCGTTGCTGCGCGGGCAGCGAGTCAAGCAGTATGGCGATCTCTGCGACGTTGACAGAGCTTAATAATTTTAATATCTCAACCTTGTCGTCGGTTTCAAGCGCAACCGATACTTCCTGACGCAGCTGTTCGATATCTTCTTCAATCATGTTCCGGTTATTCGGTTTCGCCGAAGCGTTCTTTTATTAACTCCACTATCTCGTCGCGGCAGGCCTGTTCGTCGTTACCCTCGACCTCCAGCTCGAGTTCAGCACCCTTGCTGGCGGCAAGCATCATAACGCCCATTATGCTCTTGGCGTTAACGCGACTACCCTTGCGAGTAATGAATACCTCGCTTTCGAACTGGCTCGCGCAGTTTACAAGCTTGGAAGCTGCACGCGCATGCAGGCCGAGTTTATTCACGATGGTAATGTTTTCGATGATCATTCTTTGTCCAGTTGAATGCCGCTTCTACCGCCATTGAGAGCGGTTTCGCATAGTTGCCCCAGTGGTTGTTGCGCGTAGTTCAATACACGCAGCAGCATCGGCAAGTTAATCCCGCTGACGACTCGGGCATTGCAATCACTACTGAAATACCTGGCCAGGTTATCGGGTGTCGCTCCATATACATCGGTGAGTACCAGCACACCCTGGCCATGATCGTGATCCTGTATTGCGATTCGTATCAAATCCGCATACTTGCCGAGTACCGCGGGCTCGAGGTCCGCGGGTACCGACACCACAGAAACCGCTATCGAGGGCTGCTTGAAAATTGTCCTGGCGACGCTGACAAGTTGCGCACCTATATCTTCGTGAGTTATCAGTAGTATTCTGACGCTCATGTCATGTCCCGATGACGGGTGGAAAGGTTGCCGCGGTCCTTTTTGAATTCGACGGCGATTCGCTCTGCCAGGTATACCGAGCGATGCTTGCCACCGGTACAACCGATCGATATCGTCATATAACTGCGATTCTCTTTTTCGAAGCGTGGAATCCAGTCAGTCAGAAAAGAATAGATTGATGCAAACATTTTCTCGACGTCTTCGTATTTTTCGAGGTACTTGACCACCGCCTGGTCGCATCCGGTTAATGGCCTCAGATTTTTTTCCCAATGAGGGTTGGGTAGGCAGCGGACATCGAAAACGAAATCGGTATCGGGCGGGACGCCGTTTTTAAAACCGAAAGACTGAATCAATACGCCCATCTCTGAAGTTGTTTGTGACAAAAGTTGATCAATGATCATTTGCCGCAGTTCGTGGACACTTAAATTTGAACTATCAATCGAAAGATCGGCGTTGGCGTGTATATCTTCAAGCAATTTCCTTTCTTGCTGAATGGCATCGGCTAACGGCAGGCCGGTTCTGGAAAGCGGATGTTTGCGACGGGTCTCGCTAAATCTTTTTAGCAGCCTGGAAGTATCCGAGGTCAGGAACAGAACTTTAAGCTGCAGTGAATGCTTGCTGATCTGTTGCATGATGACATCGAAGCGATCTGAATTGTCGACACCGCTGCGGGCATCGATAGCAATCGCCACCAGGTCATATGGCTCCGGGGTGGTATTGATCATGTTATCGACGAGTTCCGGTAACATTCCAAGCGGCAGGTTATCGATGCAATAATATCCCGCATCCTCCAGGGTATGCAGGGCTACAGTTTTTCCAGATCCGGACAGGCCGCTGACAATCACCAGTTTCACTTTACTGTCGTCCTCGAAGGTTTAGTCTGAAGGTTCAAAATCCTGCGAAACAGCCCGCTTTTGGCGCGTGATAAAATCTTGTGCGGCATTGTACCCGTTAATTTGCAATAAATGGTTGCGGGTTGCTGCTTCTACCAGCACCGCCAGGTTACGTCCCTGCGCTACCGGGAGAGACACCTCGGGAAATTCAAGGCCCAGAATAGTTCGCATTTTGAGGTTGTTACCGAGTCGATCAAATTCGGTCTTGTTAGCGCGATCAAGTTCGACCATGTTGACGATAAGACTTAGCGGCATACTCCTGGTTAAAGCGTTGGCGCCAAACATCGCACGTACGTTGACGACACCCAGTCCCCGAACTTCCAGAAAATCGGTGAGCAGTTGTGGGCTGCGGCCCTCAACCCTATCCGGAGTACTGCGTGAAAATAACGTAACATCATCGGATATCAACCGGTGACCCCTCGAGATCAGTGACAAGGCCAGTTCGCTTTTCCCGATTGCCGTTTTACCGGTAATAAAGACTCCGATACTGTAGACCTCTATAAAAACACCGTGTTCATTGGTGTTCTCGGCCAGGGCCTGCGACAGCAGGTAGCGGGTATTGTCGAGCAATTCGGAATCGCTTAGTTCCGAATGCAGTACCGGCACTTCGTTATCCTCGCAAAGTTCGATTGTGTGATCCGGGAGCAGGTTGCCCTGGCTGCAGATAATCGCGCAAACCGGTCCGTGAAAAAGTCTTTTGAACAGGCTTTTTTGTTCATCAGTACCGAGCTTCTGTATATAGCGAGATTCCTGGTAGCCGACGACGACAATACTCGAGGTGCGGATAACGTTGAAATAATCGGCTGCATCAAAGGTGTTCGAAGCCTGACGCGATAATTTGATCTCGCGCTCAAGACCGACCTCGCGAGAAGTGAAGTTTAGTTTTAGTTTTTGCTGGTACCGGGAGAGAAATTCACGAATTTTTAACGAGGGTCTCATTGCTCGGCCGATTCGATGATTTGTGCGATTTCATCCTTGCTGGCGGCGTTTCGGATCGCTTCACAAACCTCTGGTCTGGAAAATATACCGGCGAGCGAGGACAGTATGATCAGGTGCTCTTCGGTTGCCTGTTCGGGAATGATGATGGTAAATACCAGATCGACCGGCTGATTGTCGGGTGATTCGAAATTTACCGCATCCTTCAGTCGAAAAAAACAGCACATGGTATGGTCCAGGTTTTCCAGGCGCGCATGGGGTACGGCAAAACCCAGGCCCAGGCCCGTGCTGCCCAGGCGTTCACGATTCAACAGGTTGTTATATATCGTGGATTCTGAAAGTTTGGTTCGATCAGCTGCAATGTTGGCGATTAATTCCAGGAGCTTTTTTTTGCTGGTAATTTCAGTATCTAGAAAAATACTTTGTGGTGACAAAAGTGCAGAAATTGTCATTATACGAAGCTTGAATGCGGGCTACCTGAATTTGATGCGCGAATCTTAGTCGAATTGCACGAGTATGCAAGTGTCATGGATCTCGTTTCGGGCAAAAAAAGGGGGAGCAAGCTCCCCCTGGTTTGATTTCAGGCTAGCTCAGCAGGCGCGCCCTTAAGCCGGTGGTTCTTCAGTTTTTCCTTGTGCTTCTTTCCCTGGCGATCAAGTTTATCGACAAGGCCATCAATCGCGGCATACATATCTTCCTGTACATCATCGGCATGCAGGTTACTGCCACTGACATGCAACGTGGCTTCTGCCTTGTGACGCAGTTTTTCCACAGTTAGTACGATATGGATGTCCAGCGCATGGTCGAAATGCCGGTCAAGCTTTCCGACTTTTTCATTAACATAGTTGCGCAGGGATTCAGTTATTTCTACATGATGACCGCTTAGACTGACTTGCATCTTTTTATCTCCTCGGCTGTGTGATTCGCATTGCTGCGAACCGTTAATGTCTCAAAAGAGACGTTTACGCTCATTGGACGGCGGAATATTTAACGCTTCCCTATATTTGGCTATGGTTCTCCTTGCGACGTTAATTCCCTGCTGTTCCAATAAAGTTGCTATCTTGTTATCGCTTAATGGTTTCTCCGGTTTTTCAGCGGCGACGAATTTTTTGATTATTGCCCGAATCGCCGTGGCCGAGCATTCGCCGCCATCGGCGGTACCCACGTGACTCGAAAAAAAGTACTTGAATTCGAGTATACCCCGCGGGGTGTGCATGTACTTGTGAGTGGTCACCCGCGAAATTGTGGATTCGTGTAATTCTAACAATTCCGCAATATCGCGAAGTACCATTGGCTGCATTGCCTCTTCACCATAATCAAGGAATGCATGCTGACGTTCAACAATGGCTGTTGCGACACGTAGCAAGGTTTCGTTGCGGTTTTGCAGACTCTTGATAAACCAGCGCGCCTCCTGCAAATGATCTTTTAAATAGGTATTCTGGTCGCTACTATCGCTACGCTTGATCAGGCTTGCGTATTGGTCATTCACCCTGAGGCGAGGGGCATGTTCCGGGTTGATGCTGACTCTCCAGCGTCCGGAATGTTTGCTAACGTAAACATCCGGTACAATGTATTCGGCGTGGTTTTCACTGATACTGTGACCCGGGTGCGGGTTGGTGGTCTGGATCAGCTTGATGATTTCCGCTAATTCGCTGTCACTGGCCTGCAAGCGACGCTTAAGCAATGCGACATCGTTACTGGCAAGTTGTTCGAGGTACTTGTCAACCAGCACCTTTGCCTTGGAAAGACAAGGCGTTTCAGGATCGTATTGCTCCAGTTGGATAGCCATGCATTCGCTCGGTGAACTGGCCGCGACTCCTACCGGATCGAAACGTTGCACCAGGTGCAATACCGCATGGACTTCATCGAGTTCCAGGGTTTCGTGTTGTTGCATCAGGCCTTCGTGAAGGTCTTCGATAGTTTCGTTTAGATATCCGCTATCGTCGATAGCGTCGATTATCGCGAGCCCGATGTCATGATCAGTCTCCGATATATGCGCACAGTCAAGCTGCCAGGTGAGGTGAATCTTGAGCGTATCCTCGGCACCCGCCTGGTTTTCAAACATATCGCGGTTATCAATCCCCGAACCGGAAGACTGGTTGGGTGAATTGGGCAGGTTATCGTAGATGTGTTCCCAGCGCGCATCGATTTCGAGCTCGTCCGGCAACATTTGTTCGGCGCGATTCTCTGAAACCGGATTATCGGGTAATTTAAACTCGGTAGCATCTTCGCCATTGGCGCCGCTATCGCGCTGTGCATCGGCATCAAAAACAGTTATTTCACCGAGATTATCGTCCTGTTCGAGTAGCGGGTTGGCATCCAGGGTTTCCTGGATTTCGGCCTGTAATTCCAGCGAGGAGAGTTGCAGCAACTTGATTGCCTGCTGCAACTGAGGCGTCATCGTAAGGCTTTGCCCTATTCGCAGTTGCAGGCTTTGTTTCATAGGCGAGGCCGTTCCTTGTCTAATATTTTGTCCGGATAACTGTTATCTCCCATGAGAACAGTTATAGCTTAAAATCATCTCCCAAGTAAATCTTTCTAACTATTTTATTATCTAGAATCTGGTCCGGATTGCCTTCGGCCAGGACCTCGCCGTCCCCCATAACATAGGCACGATCACATATCCCCAGAGTCTCGCGAACATTATGATCGGTTATCAGTACCCCGATCCCGCGTTCGGCGAGCTGTCGAATAATTGACTGGATGTCGATAACTGAAATCGGGTCCACCCCGGCGAAGGGCTCATCCAGCAGGATAAATTCGGGTTGATTGGCCAGTGCGCGCGCGATTTCCACGCGTCGGCGTTCTCCACCAGAGAGAGAAATACCGTCGGTATCGCGTAAGTGCTCGATCTGAAACTCGTCCATCAACTTTTCCAGCGTTTGATTTCGCGCGTCCTGATCGAGGTCCTTGCGCAGTTGCAGAATTGCCAGGATATTCTGCGCCACGGTGAGGCTGCGAAATACCGAGGCCTCCTGCGGTAGATAGCCTATCCCCAGTTTGGCGCGCAGATGCATCGGCAAGTGGCTAATGGTTTGGTTATTGAGCCTGATGCTGCCCGAGTCATTGTTGACCAGGCCGACAATCATGTAAAAACAGGTCGTTTTACCGGCACCGTTAGGGCCGAGCAGACCGACGATTTCCCCGCCTGCGACATGCAGTGAAACCGATTTGACGACCTCCCGCTTGTTGTAAGCTTTGGCCAGTTCAGTCGCTTCGAGTAGATTGGTATCGCTCATCAACAGATTTATTCGGAAGATGTTGAATCTTGTCGTGGCTTGATCAGCATCTTGACGCGCTGATCGGATTCCGAACTGCCGGCCTGGATGGCGTTGCTTTCCGTGTTGACGCGGATCAGATCACCTTCGATGATATCCCCCGCGTGATCGAAGCGCGCTGTGCCTCGCAGCTCGATAAGAGATTGGGCTTCGATATAGTCGATCTGTTTTGCCTGCCCTAACATTTCCTGCTGATCGTCATCGAGTTGTCGCAAACGGGCCGGGTCGCCGGTCATTTCGATGAGCTGCAGCTCATTGGCGTCATTAAAATGAATCACCATGCGGTCGCAACTAATTTGGAGACTTCCTTGCACCAGATTGACGCTGCCTTCGTAGATACTGATATTTTCGGCTTCCCTGACTTCGAGGCTATTGGCCTCGACTTCGATCGGCTGGTCGCCATCGGAGGCGAGCGCCCAGAGTTGTGTGGGAAGCAACAGCAAAAATAATGCAACGGCTTTAAATATTTTCATGATAATAAGTCGCACGTGTTTTGTTGAATCGGTATACCTTGCCGGCGAGATCAAAAAAGGCCTGCTCGGCATCGATGCGGGCCTGCTTGCTGCGCATCGAGATTTTCGCATCACTGGTAACCAGGTCCCGGTCCGGTTCGAAGCTAATGCTTTCGCCGTACATCTGCATTGGATTGTTGCCATGTCTTTGCATCACCACCTGGTCGCGCAGGTGCAATATATTGTCCTGGTGCACGAACTCACCGTTAATTGCATCGACTTGCCAGTGGTCCCTGGCGCGGAATATCTGTAGTGAAGGAACCTCGATGACGCTGACATCGGTACGAGGGTAGTGCTCAAGGCGCGGGCTATTAAACTCGTAGTCGACGTTGCCATCGGTTTTCATCACGCGATAGTGCAAGTTGGTCAGGTAGTAGTCGATATTGTCGGGAATAATCAGATCAGCTCTTTCGATTTTTGTGCGCAGGTGCGATTCGTAAACCCAACCGACCGCGATCGCGCCGATGCCGAGAACGAATACCAATACTATAATGCGCAGGTTCATGTGAGGTAGCTGCCTTGCCGGGCATCGAGCAGGGACTGTGCTTTCAAGATGAAATCGCTTACCTCTCGTACCGCCCCTTTACCACCCGACGCATCGGTGACCCAGTCGCAATGCCGTTTGACAAAGCCGTGTGCATTTTGTACCGCAATCGCCAGGCCGACTCGTTGCATTATCGGCAGATCAGGCAAATCATCTCCAACATAAGCAATGTGTCCAGGCTCAAGCCCGGTATCCTGCAACAGTTTTTCGAAGGCCTGTAATTTATCGCGATAACCCTGGTAAATATGTTTGACCCCGAGTTCGCCCATGCGATGGTCGACAATTTCCGACTTACGGCCGGTTATAACCGCAACCTCGATTCCGCAATCGAGCAACATGCGAATGCCGTGGCCATCGAGAGAATTAAAAGTCTTGTATTCTTCTCCCCGGTTATCGAAAGTTAATCCACCATCGGTGAGTACGCCGTCGATATCGACGATAAGCAATCGTACCTGCCTGGCACTGTCGCTAGCGGTGCTTGTCATGCATTTCTCCTATACAACACCAGCTCTTAATAAATCATGCATGTTTAACGCACCCTGAACGGTGAGGTCACCGTCGACCACCATCAATGCGTTGATTTTCTTGTCATGCATAATTTTCAAAGCTTCGCTGGCGATGCGATCAGCCTCGATTGTCACGCAGTTTGCCGTCATGAAGTCTTGCACCCGTGCCGATCCGATATCCGGCATTTTTTCAAAGGTGCGGCGCAGGTCACCATCGGTGTAAATACCTACCAGCTTGTTACTTTCGGAATCGATGACTCCCGCCATACCAAGACCCTTGGCGGTCATCTCCAACAGAGTGTCCTTGAGCGTGGTTTCAGCAGTGACGAGCGGAATGGCGTTGCCGCTATGCATGATGTCGCTGACGCGCAGCAGCAGGCGACGACCCAGGTTACCCCCGGGGTGCGACAGGGCGAAATCTTCTTCGGTGAAACCACGTGCTTCCAGCACCGCCACGGCTAACGCATCACCCATTGCGAGCGTGGCCGTGGTACTTGACGTGGGTGCCAGACCCAGGGGACAGGCTTCCCTGGCCACGCTGACATCGAGATGGATATCAGCACTCCGAGCCATGGTGGAAGCTGGTTTTCCGGTTAGCGCGAGCAGGGGTATACCGAGGCGTTTCAGCAGTGGCAACAGCAGCGTGATTTCGCTGGTTTCACCGGAATTAGATAATGCGATTACGAGGTCATGCGCGGTGATCATGCCGAGGTCGCCGTGACTGGCTTCGCCGGGATGCATGAAAAAGGAGGGTGTTCCGGTGCTGGCTAATGTTGCTGCAATTTTGTTGGCAATATGTCCGGATTTCCCCATACCGGTGACAACGATACGACCATCGCATTTAAGTATCAATTCGCAGGCGTCATGAAAGCTCTGACCCAGGCGTTCGGTCAGGCCTAAAATTGCGTCCGCTTCAGCTTTTAATACAGCGAGGCCAAGCTCGATATAAGCATGTTTTGTCATAAGTTATCCCACAGCGACTTGATAATACAAATATAGCTGGTAAATGACAAAAGCCGCGAACAGGAAGATGCCTTTGATGCGGGTCAGGTAGCGTGGCACGGCGGCAGGAAAACGTGACAATAGCAACAGTGCCAATGTCATTCCGACGACAATCGCCAAATCACGCGAGCGCGCGGAGGCATCGATACTGAAAGTTGTAAATAACGCCGGCAAACCGATTACCGCGAGCGAATTAAACAGGTTGGAACCAATCACGTTGCCGATCGCGAGATCGGGTTTGCCTTTTTTGAGACTTGCAATCGATGCAGCGAGCTCGGGCAGGCTGGTACCGAGCGCCACGATGGTCAGTCCGATAACCAGCTCGCTGACGCCGTAGGTCTGTGCGATGCTGGATGCTCCCCACACCAGCAGCTTGGAACTGCCGACCAGCACCACTAATCCCAATACCAGCCAGCCGATGGCAGCGGGCATCTTTAATTCGTGGACCATCTCCTCGAGTTCATGTTCTTCCTGGGCATACTCAGCCGGATGTCGACGGTGTTCGCGTACCAGGTGGTAAAGGCTCAGCAGCAACAGTCCGAACAGGGCAAAACCATCGACAATATCGAGCCTTAAATCGAACAGACTCCACGCCATCACTGCCGTGGCCAGCAACAGCAACGGGTACTCTGTTTTGAACAGGCGAGTCACGATCGGGATTGGCGCGAGGATCGCGGTAATGCCAAGGATCAAGCCGATATTTGCGATGTTGGAACCGAGGGCGTTACCAATTGCGATATCAGGAGTATTTTGCATGACCGCGACGATCGAAACCACGATCTCGGGTGCGGAGGTTCCGAAACCCACGATCGTGATGCCGATGATCATGATCGAAACACCCAGTAATCGGGCCATAGCCGTGGCGCCCTCGACGAATTTGTCTGCGCTCCAGATAAGCAAGGCCAGCCCTGTGATGATGGCTGCGATGTGGCTAAGCGAGCTCAACATGCGTTGTGTCGGGTCGTCAGAATGCGTCGGTGGAGGCAAACAGGCCGACGCGTAAATCTTTTGCGCTATAGATTTCCCTGCCATCAACCTCCATCGAGGCATCGCCGATGCCCATAACCAGCTTGCGCATAATTACGCGTTTCATATCGATACGGTAGGTGACCAGTTTTGCTGTCGGTAACACCTGCCCGAAATACTTGACTCCACCGGCGCCGAGGGCGCGTCCGTGCCCCGGACCACCTTTCCAGCCCAGGAAAAAGCCGATCAGTTGCCACATTGCATCGAGACCGAGACAGCCTGGCATTACCGGATCTGTCTCGAAATGACATTTGAAGAACCAGAGATCTGGATTGACGTCTAACTCGGCAACAATTTCGCCCTTTTCGAACTTGCCGCTAGTATCATCGATGTTAATGATGCGGTCGAACATCAACATTGGTGGCAAGGGCAGCAGCGCGTTACCCGGTCCGAATAAATCACCCTTGCCGCATTCGATGAGCTCTTCATAGCTAAAGCTATGTCGATCTGTTAATGATCTGGACATATAAATTGTGCTAACGGGATTGACGATGCGAACACTAACTTTAATGCGACTATTTTGCCAGTATTTCGTAGGTAATGATTCTCAATTACAGGGTTCGGCGTTCACTTGCAGCGGTTTAGCGGATAGACTCTGCCTGGATTTCCTGCTAACTGGCGGTTTGAGTCAGCTAGCATTCAGCTTCGCTAAGGAAGAATCATGATTATGCTTAAGATCGCAATAAAACTAGTCTGGCCATTTGCCTTGCTTTGCGCCAGTTTCGGGCTTTACGCCGCGGATAAGCTAAACCTGGAACAGGCTATCGAACTGGCGCTAGCGAATGATCCCCGCATCGATGAAAAACAGGCCTTCGTACGTAAGGCACAGGGTCTGCTGCAGGAAGCCAAAGGCTCTGAAGGTTTTCGCTACTCGGTGGATAGTTACCTTGCTCTCGCGACGGGTCTGGACGGCGGATTTTATGAAGGTGGCGACAAATCCTGCAGTGGAGATTGCTCTCCTCGCGACGATGCCTACGACTTTGATGACGGATTGTCGATCTGGGGAGGGTTGACCTTCAGTATTGTTAAACCGCTGGCGACTTTCGGTCGCCTCGAGAATTACCAGGAAGCAGCACAAAACAATATTCTGATCAAGCAACAGGACGTTACTCTGCAACGTGACGAGGTTGCTCTACAGGTGGTCAAGGCTTACTACGGTTACCTGACCGCACGCGATAGCCGTCTGCTGCTCGAGGATACTCGCGGGCGCCTCGACGGAGCGCTTGAACTGATTGGTGGTTGGCTCGAGGAAGGTTCGGGTAAGGCGAGTCTGTCGGATAAGTACGCACTGCAGGCGGGACTCGGGCTGATTGATAATTTTCTGGCCGAGGCAAATGGCCTGGAGCAAATTGCAATGGCGGGTCTCAAGCTACTGACAGGCCGTGATGTGGAGATAATCGAACTTGCGGATCGACGCTTGCAACCCCTGCCATTGCCCGAGCAAAGCCTGGAGGAGTGGATCAACCTGGCGCTTGACAATCGAGTCGAGTTCAAGCAGGTTGCGGCGGGTCTGACCGCGCGCCGCGCGTTGGTCAAGGCCACGCGGGCGGACAAGAAACCCATCGTGTATGCCGGAGTCGCCGGATCGGTGGCTGTCGCACCAGAACGGGACACGCTTGATAATCCACATATATATGATCCTTTTAATCATGCGGCCCTTTCGCCGCTGCTCGGGATGCGCTGGCAGTGGGAGCAGGGCGCGCAGCCCGCCCGGGTGGTGCAGGCGCAGGCGGAGCTCGATGCGCTGGTGCATAAAGCGTCATTTGCGCGCATGGGTATTCCGTTCCAGGTGCGTGAGCAGTATTACTCGATGCAGGCCAAACACAAGTCTATCAGTTCGATGCGTGAGAGCTCCAGGGCCGCCCGTCGATGGATGATAGCGTCCTATTCCGATTTCGAGGCAGGCCTCGAGGAAGCCGACGACATTATTAATGCATTACAGGTATATGTGCTTTCCTACGCGCAGTATTTGCGTGCAGTGAATGATTTTAATAATCTCGTGTCCAAGCTCAAAAGCGTCAGTGGAGTGTTCCAGTGAAAAAAATAATCGCATTTATGTTGTTGATGGTTGCGTTGCCCGCCTTGGCCGTGACAGGACCTGAACAGTTAATCAGGGAAACCTCGGATAAGGTATTGGCAGAAATCAAGGCCAATGCGGATACCTACAAGAGCGATCCCAAAGGGGTCTACAAGCTGGTCAACAAAGTGGTATTGCCGCATTTTGATTTTTCGGCGATGACCGACCTCGCCCTTGGTCGATATAAAGATGAAGTCAATGCCGATCAACGCCCCACCATTATCGAAGAGTTCCGTCAGCTGCTGGTTCGAACTTACAGCTCCGCCTTGCTTGAATATACCGACCAACAGCTCATTTACCTGCCGATGGAAGGTCTTGAGGCCGACGGTAAAGTTATGGTCAGGACCGAAGTTGAACAGGCCGGCGGATTTCCGATACCGATCAACTACACGTTGCGTCTCGGTGAAAATGGCTGGAAGGTTTTTGATATCAGTGTTGATGATGTAAGCCTGGTGACTAATTACCGTTCGAGTTTTGCACGTGCGATTAAGAAAAATGGTATAGATGGGTTGATTAAGACGCTACAGGATCGCAACCAGGAATAATCGGGAGCCGGCGCCATTCCCGCGTAGTCGGGGATCCCTTAATCTCAGCGATCCGTCGGTGTTTGAAGCACGACGTCGTTCCCGTGGGGTGGCCAGGGAATAGCGGTATATACCTATACTAACGGCGGTCTTCTGTTAGAATGGCCGCCCTTAAATTCAGCGTTTGTGGATGAACAAGTTAATCATCAAAGGTGGAGTGCCCCTGTTGGGTGAAGTGCGGGTTTCCGGTTCCAAGAATGCGGTATTGCCGATCCTGGCTGGTACCCTGCTTGCAGACAGCCCGGTGATAGTCCGCAATGTGCCGCATTTGCACGATGTCACCACGACGATGGAGTTGCTGGGCCGCATGGGAGTATTACTCACCATCGGTGAAAAAATGAGCATCGAGATTGATCCGACGACACTCGAGAATACTTTTGCTCCTTATGAACTGGTTAAAACCATGCGTGCCTCAATCCTGGTACTGGGGCCACTGCTGGCACGTTTCGGACATGCCGAAGTATCGCTCCCCGGCGGTTGTGCGATAGGTGCGAGACCCGTCAACATACATCTTAGTGGTCTCGAAGCGATGGGCGCTGACATCCTGGTTGAACAGGGCTATATCAAGGCGAGTTGTAAACGGCTTAAAGGCGCTCGTATCGTCATGGACCAGGTCACCGTGACCGGTACCGAAAACCTGATGATGGCGGCCAGTCTCGCCGACGGTACTACAGTCCTCGAAAACGCAGCCCGTGAACCCGAAGTCGTAGACCTCGCCGATTTTATCAACGCTATGGGTGGTCAGATTGAAGATGCCGGAACCGATACGATTACGATACGTGGTGTCGAAAAGTTGCGCGGCTGTGATTACACGGTATTACCTGACCGTATCGAAACCGGTACCTACCTGGTAGCTGCGGCTATTACCGGCGGCAAAATTTTAGTCAAGCGCACCGATCCGAGACTGCTCGATTCAGTGCTGGCCAAGCTCAGGGAAGCAGGTGCCTCGATCGATACCGGTGACGACTGGATTGAGCTCGATATGGAAGGCCGCAAACCGCATGCGGTGAATATCAGGACCGCACCCTATCCCGGGTTTCCGACCGACATGCAGGCCCAGTTTTGCGCGCTCAACGCAATTGCAGAGGGGACCGGTTCAGTTACGGAAACTGTATTTGAGAATCGATTCATGCACATCCAGGAATTCATGCGGCTGGGTGCGAATGTTCACATCGAGGGCAATACCGCGATTATTCAGGGTGTCGAGGGACTTAACGGGGCGCCGGTCATGGCAACTGACTTACGTGCTTCGGCCAGCCTGATACTGGCCGGCCTGGTTGCGCAGGGGGAAACCGTGGTGGATCGGATCTACCATATCGATCGAGGCTATGATCACATTGAAGAAAAACTCGCCGGGCTGGGTGCGCAGATCCAGCGTGTCCCGAATTGATCGATCATGGCTACCGAGTTAACCATTGCGCTCGCCAAGGGCAGAATTCTCGATGAAACCCTGCCGCTGTTGGCACGCGCTGGAATCGAGCCGCTAGACGACTTGAACACCAGCCGCAAGCTGGTGTTTGCAACCAGTCAACCGAATATCAAGCTGGTGTTGATCCGTTCCGCGGATGTGCCTACCTACGTTCAGTATGGTGCCGCCGATATGGGCGTGGCCGGTAAGGATGTTCTCGCCGAGCATGGTGGCGAGGATCTGTACGAGCGTGTCGATTTGAAAATCGCGCCCTGCAGAATGATGACAGCCGGATTTGCCGACAGGCCGATGCCGCGCACCCGCCTCAAGGTTGCGACCAAGTACCCGCGAATTACGCGTCAGTTTTTTCTGGAGCAGGGTCGGCAGGTTGAACTGATCAAGCTCTACGGTTCGATGGAACTCGCTCCCGTGGTCGGGCTTGCCGACATCATTGTCGACCTGGTCAATACTGGTAATACGCTGAAGGCAAATGGTCTGACACCGCTCGAACACATCATGGATATCAGTTCACGCCTGATCGTGAATCGGGCTTCACTGAAGATGAAGAATCAACCGGTTAATGAACTCGTGGGCAAGATTGAACAAGCGGTGAAATAGCATGGACATCAAGCGGCTCGACAGTCTTGACAGTGATTTCGACGCAAAACTCGATCAATTGCTTGCCTGGGATTCAGCATCCGACGAAGCAGTTTTCAAAACAGTCAGCGAAATACTGAAATTGGTAAAAAACCAGGGCGATAGTGCAGTACTGGATTTTAGCCTGCGCTTCGATGGGCTCAAGGCTAAAAACCTGGCCGAGTTGGAAATGCCGTTGGATCGACTGCGAGCGGCTTACGATGGAATCGAATACAGGGATCGAGAGGCGTTAGAGCTGGCCGCGGCGAGAATCCGCGCTTATGCAGAGCATCAGAAACTCGAGTCATGGGAATATACCGAGGCTGACGGAACACTGCTTGGTCAACAAATTACCCCGCTGGATCGGGTCGGGCTTTACGTACCCGGTGGCAAGGCTGCTTATCCATCCTCGGTGTTGATGAACGCTATTCCAGCGGTTGTGGCCGGCGTGCAGGAACTGGTCATGGTCGTACCTACACCGCGAGGTGTGGTCAACGAACTGGTGTTGGCAGCGGCCCATGTTGCCGGCGTCACCCGGGTGTTCACGATTGGTGGGGCGCAGGCGGTGGCGGCACTGGCTTATGGTACCGAGACGATACCGGCGGTAGATAAGATTGTTGGTCCCGGTAATATTTACGTGGCCACTGCAAAACGCATGGTGTTTGGCACCGTCGGCATCGACATGGTGGCCGGCCCTTCCGAAATTCTGGTCATTTGCGACGGCAAGACCGATCCGGACTGGATTGCAATGGACCTATTCTCGCAGGCCGAGCACGATGAAGACGCCCAGGCGATCCTGCTCTCTCCGGATGGTGAATTTATCGATAAGGTGGTGGCAAGTATCGAGCGCCTGATTGAGGAAATGCCACGTCAGCAAATTATTGACCAGTCGATGAGTGCCCGTGGTGCTTTGATCAAGGTCAGGGATATGGATGATGCGGTAGCTGTGGCCAATCATATTGCACCCGAACACCTGGAACTCTCAGTCGACAATGCGCAGCAGTTGGCCAAATCGATTCGTCATGCCGGCGCTATATTTCTCGGGCGTTATACGGCCGAAGCACTGGGCGATTATTGCGCCGGCCCCAATCATGTATTACCGACTTCGCGCACGGCTCGTTTTTCATCTCCGCTTGGGGTCTATGATTTTCAGAAGCGCTCCAGCCTGATCGGCTGTTCCGCGGAAGGCGCGTCCGAACTCGGTAAGGTGGCATCAACGCTGGCGCGCGGTGAAGGCCTGGAAGCGCACGCACGTTCCGCCGAAAATCGTATCAAGTGAAGCCGCCCAAAGGCGGCTTCATCCGGGATCCGCTTTCCGATACTTTTAAATTTTATCTTTGATTACCAATTCAAGCGTATCATCAAAATCTGAAGGAATGGTATTTGACAGTTGTTCGAAATCTCCTGGCTGTCTTTCGGGATTTCCGGACACCGAGATTCTGACCCCAACGATTACATTTTCTGCGCTCGAAATTGTTCTGCCCGGTATCATCGCATGGCTGTCGTTCAAAGCTATTTCGAAAGGGAGTTCACCTACTTTTTTGCGAATCACGGCGAGGGGAGGGCCGGGATTCTCGACCGCGCGCACAAAAACGAAGACTGGCGATTCGGACGACAGCTCATTTTGCAAAGCTGGATTTAGTGATACTTTTAGTTTCAGACTTGTAGATTTTTTAAGGTCTGACTGGTTGGTTGCATCATCAACCTGGCTTTTTGCCTGATCCACGTCCTCATTAGTCTTGTAGTCTCGAAAATTGATTGAGGAATCAAATTTTTGTGATGAAGAACTGTTCTGACTGAAAGAGTCAATTCGAGGCAATGGCTGCCAACTACCTGTATACCCCAGGGCTTTAGCCTTTTCGAATGCGGCCTCCGCCTCTTTCCAGCGATTCAAGTGATAGTATGATTTTGACAGCAGCACCCATCCATCAACATCGTCCGGCTGCGTTTCTAAGCGCTGCTTCAGGCCGACCAACATTAATTCGACCGATGCAAGACCAGCATTTGAGGCCTGGCTGTTTGAGGTAGCGGTGATCGGTTGAGAAGCCTTGAAATCGCTCATTAAATCCTGTTCTGCGGGAGCAGATAATTGAACAATCGCAAAATACGTTCCCAGTGCAACCAACACCACCGCAACGAATATCGATATTTTTAAATTTAATGAGGCAGAATTTTTCATTGGATTAGGCTTGCTTAATGTTGGAGCGAGAAAGTGAATTGAAAATTAATTGTTTCGGCCTTGAGTTATCCAATACGCTACATAGATACCATATATTTAAAGACTTGACTCGGGCCTGCTAATCAAAATCCCCATCGTTCGTATTGTGCTCGTTGTTGCGCGTTTTCTTTATAACGTTAAAGTTTGCATTGGTGTAAACATGACAGGCACCAGCACAATCACGGAGTTCGCTAACCGTGTACTTGATATCAGGATTTTCGGACTTTTTGTGCGGCCCCGTTTTGTAGTCGTTGGCATGGCAACCGGCGCAGGTACCTGCATAGGTCTGCGTGGGATAGTTAATGTTTTCGTCATTGTTCTGATGACAGTCTATACAGCCAACGTTGCTTCTATGGTCACCTGGGTAGTCGCCATTATTTAGATGCGTGTAATCATTCGCCGCCCAGTTTTGTGTTGAATGACAGGCATTACATTCCTGCGTGGTATCGAAATGATTCCCACCTTTTCCGGTAGCGATCGTACCGTCGTGACAGGATGTGCAATTTCCGTTAATGCCCTGGTGATCCCAGCTACCGTCGGCGAAGGTTGCGGTGGTATGACAGAAGTGGCAATCCAGCGCGGTAGGAATATGATTCGGTGACAGGCCTGTTATCGGGTTTCCGTCGTGACAGGAAGCGCAATTATTGACGATTCCGGTATGATCGAAAGTCGCCGGGACGAAACCTTGAGGATTATGACAGACACCACAATCCAGATTAGTATCCGGGTGTGGGGGGGTGGGCGTCTTTCCTGTGGCTAATTGGCCGTCATGACAGGACACGCAGTTATCCACGATACCGACATGATCAAATGTCGCGGGTTTAAAACCCGTGGTCTGGTGGCAGTCGACGCAATCGCCGTTGGTTGGTACATGATCGTTGTCTTTGCCCGTGGCGGTAAAGCCATCGTGACAGGATGCACAGTTACCGGTAATCCCCTGGTGATCAAAGTGGGCGCCTGCAAAGGCGGTGGTGTTATGACACACTGAGCAATCATTTCCACCTGTGGCAATATGACCTACCGAAAGGCCGGTCGCCGCGACGCCATCGTGACAGGACGCGCAGTTATCGACGATACCGGTGTGATCGAACACCGCAGGCGCAAAGGTGCCGGGCACGTGACAGACATTGCAATCCTCGTTTGTCGGAACGTGGTTGGGTTTGGCGCTCTTGCCGATTGTGATGACACCATCATGGCAGGAATCGCAACGATTACCCACCACCGCGGGACCGTTGTGATCAACAAAGGCAGGCGCAAAAACGTTGGTATTGTGGCATATCCCGCAATCCTGAGTAGTCGGGATATGATTACCCGACTTGCCTATCGCGCCGGTTGCATCAAAGTTTCCATCATGGCAGGAGGCACAATTACCCGAGATACCCGTGTGATCGAAAATATGCGGTGGGAACCCAGCGGTCGTATGACAAATGGAACAATCCTGGTTGGTCGGCAAGTGGTTTGCGTCCTTATACAGAATTGGCGGGTTGTTCGGTAAGAAAAAGCTGTCATGACAGCCTTCGCAACCACTGATTATGCCCGTGTGCACCGTACCGAGAAACGTTGTTGAAGCAAAAACAAGCGTGGAGTCATGACAGACGCTGCAATCATCCGCGGCCGGGATATGATTAACTTTCTTTGGGGTCGCGATACCGGTGTCATGACAGGATGCACAGTTGCTAACAATACCCGAGTGATCAAAAATCGCACCTGCAAAGCTTGTTGTTACGTGACAGACAGCGCAATCCTGGGCGGTTGGCAGATGATTAGGCGACTGTCCTATAGCCCCGGTCGCATCATGAGCCCCGTCATGACACGAGGCACAATTAACGGTGATACCCACGTGGTCAAAAATCGTCGGAATGAATACCGTAGTCGTATGGCAAACGACGCAATCCTGGGCGGTCGGCAAGTGAAAAGGGGGCTGGCCAGTACCGCTCAAACTAGGATCGTTCACATTGTCGTGGCACGAAACACAGTTATTGACGACATTGAAATGATCATAGACGCCACTGGCAAAGGTACCCGGGGTGTGGCAAACATTACAATCGTCTGTAGTCGGCATGTGGTGGGGGGAAAAATCTTTGCCCTTCGCGATAACACCATCGTGACAGGAATCGCAGCGGAAATCCGTGACAGCCGGGGTGGTGTGGTCGATGAACGCAGGCGAGAAATCCTGAACGTTATGGCAGGATCCACAATCGCCGGTGGTTGCCGGGTGTGGGGGCGTCGGTGTTTTACCGATCGCGTTGATACTATTGTTCCCATTGTGGCAATCGGCGCAAGGTTGCGATACCGGGTCGATGACAGAGTGTTCGAAAATACCGCCGAGGCTGAAGGTCTCTATGTTATGGCAGATACCGCAATCCACGGACGTCACGGGATGGCCGTTCGATTGACCCGTCGCCGTAACACCGTGACAGGAATCGCAGGTTATTCCCGGGCCGACAACTTCAGGGCCGGTATGGTCGGGGTAGGCATCGCCAAAATCAGTCGTGTTATGGCACAGTTCGCATTCCCCGGTTGAGTTTTGATGAATTACCGTATCCGTCATCCCTATGGCCGTAGTGCCGTTGTGGCAACCGGCACAGCCGCTAGATATACCCGTATGATCAAAACTACCATCGGTTGCCAGTTCAAAAAAACTGGTGGTATTGTGGCAGTCATCGCATTCGAGGGTTGTCGGCACATGAAATTCGGATTTACCGACGGCCAATACACCGTTATGGCATTCACTACAATTTCCGAAAACCTCCTGATGATCGACAAAAGGGATAATGGTAAATCCCAGGGGTGTATGACAGGTCTCGCAATTATTAGTGGCAGCGACGTGATTGCCTACTTTCGGTGAAATGCCGCTGATTTCGTCGTCATGACAAATGACGCAATTTGACGATAAGCCCTGGTGATTAACTGGGCCCGTGACTGGTTCGGGTGGAATCGTGGCCACGACCAGCTGAATCGCGCGCTGACTGGTGAGGGCTCCAGCGCTGACAACCAGCTGCGCTCGGTAGGTTCCCCTGGTATCGGCGACAAAACTGGGGTTCGCTGAAGTGGTGTTTTGCAGTAACGCGTTACTGCCATCGGGCCTGGAGACGAAGGACCAGTGAAAGCTCAATGGTTCCGATAACGAGGTGAACGAATTGTTGTCGCTTAAGTTAGCCGTCTCGCCAACTCGCACCGCAAGAATAGGGCCCGTTCGGGCAACAATGTCGACAGACTTATCTGCCTCACCCTGCAGGGATGCTCTTTCATCTCCGCCACCCCCGCACCCAACGACAAGCAAAGCCAGCATAAATGCGAGCAAATAGCCGGTCAGCTTGTGGGGCATTCTTTGGGTCCGCATGGTAAGCATCTTGATCTTTATATTAAAATTCCGGTGTTTTTTTGATAATCGGAAATCTTGGTTTTATTTATCGAAACTCTAGAACTTGGATTAATCCGAATTGGGAATTATATCCCAAATATATTTGGAAGATATGGGAATATTGCGCAAAAAATTATCAACTGGGTCTTAATAGCCTGATAAGCCCAGATTTAGAGCTATTTTAGCCAACAAACCTTGCCAGCCGTATACCGCTCATAACGGAAATTCTGCATTTGGTCTGAAAGTAGATAATTAGACGTCGTTTTCAGGCTGATCCCACCTGCATTAGAAGAAATAGGTGTAACCAATATACAGCGAGTAAGCGATCTGCTGGTCAAAGTCGGGTAAATCCACATCCGAATATTCGATGCCAAAGTCGGCTTCAAAATTCAGTTTTTTCGTTGCCCGATATATGAGTTTGATGGATGGCGTCAGAATATATTGATCGATATCCGTACGTGTGCTGCGCCGGTGATCCAGTCGGATTCTTGGATCATAGATTAAACCCCCGTAGCCCGGGAACCTGCTTCTCAGACGAACCGATTCGACCTCACTCGAATCCAGGTCTGATAATCGCAGACCAATGGAGGTATAGTCTTTGGCAGAGAAAAAGCCACTCACGGAATAATCTATCGAAAACTGCGTATCCTTTGTTGCGGGAATAGCATCTACTCCGCCAGAGGACTTTGTCGCATCTAGATCAAAAATGGAGAAATCCAAATTTAGTTGTTGGTTATTATCGATAATGTAGCTTGCCCCGAAGTAAAAGGTGTCGCTTTTGCTGGTTCGGTCTTCGGCTAGCTGGTAAATATCATTCCTGGAAAACGTGTCGTCAAGCTCATCGATCGATTCTGCCGGTTGTCCCTGCAGCGCATTCAGCGTTGACAAGAGTGGCGAATTCATACGGCCAAGCGTCAGGTTGAAAGTCCATTGCTGGTCGTAGCGGTAATTTGAAATAAAGGTAACATTGTTCAGATCCTCATAGAAAACATCGTAGTCGATAATGCCGTAGATAAATCCAACATTATTTCGCAGTTGGAATTCAGTGCCGATGGCCTGCCGATCGGTAAGCCCTGAAACCTCCTGGTTTATTAAATACAGATTTACATCGAGCCAGTCGTAGGGGCTGAAATCTAAGTTGGCTCCAACCAGAGGATTATCGGTTTCAAGACTGTCATAGGAAGACTGGACCCGGTTCCCGAAGAAATAACTGGTTTGATACTCTGAGCGCGACAAATCGCTAAAGGTGAACCCGTCAAACTTTCCGTACACGCCGGTTACCGTGTTATATTGGCGCCCGCCTATTATTCTGAAATTGTCCCTGGCGTAGCTTAGGTTAGCCCGCGAAATCCGGGTGTCGGTTTGATCGTCGATAAAGTCATTTTCCACTCCGGCATCGATCTGAATCGACCATGAATCTGCATCCGTTCTGCGTTGAGCTTGCAGGTTGACATCGGTAACCAATGCTTGATTGACTTCCTCGGAATCTTCTCCAGGTCGGTCAATGACATCATTAAGATAATACTGTTGCAGTCCACCGCGCCATATCCAGTTGCCCTGATCGGGTTTCTGGTCCGGGTTCGCCAGCCGTTCTTTGGGTTCGATGCTCATGGTGCGAATGCCTTCCAGGCGACTCAATACTCTTGCCGAAATTTCTGGCGGTGGACTGGTCTCGAGCAAGGTTTCATATAACGTCTCGGCCTGGGCAAATTTACCCTGGCGTTCGCGTGCAGTGCCGGCAAGCTCAAGGGCCGCACGAGCCTGCTCTAAATTACCTGTTGATACAATTCTGTCCGTGATCACAATGACCCGCGCATAGT
>CAXMSP010000135.1:0-29533 GCA_964196225.1 uncultured Gammaproteobacteria bacterium
GTCGGTTGCGCAAGATGAGCATGCGTGAACTCGGTGGTCGTCCTACCGCTGGTATGAGTGCCGGGGTCTATTCCATTGCGGGCGGCGAAGAGCAAAGTCGCATGAACTTCCTGATTGTCAGGAAAGACCCGCAGGAGCGTACCGACGAGTTTCGTCACCTCGTGCGCAAGACACCAGATTCCAGCCAGTGGGTCAAGAATGGACTGCGTATTCTGTCAGAACTGCATTACCATGAAGACCGGGAATTCGACGATCAGCTGACCGCGTTGTTCAGCCTCGAATCCAGCCTGGGCTACGCTCTGATCAAGGCCGGTCAGTGCCATTTGAAATTTGCCCAGGACAGCGTTGAGCACGCCTTCGACTTCGACGTCGTTTCGCTAAACCAGGATGACGAGCTGTTCCAGGCGACTTACTGGCACAATCGGCTTTTCAATCCTACCTTGCCCGGGAAGGTGCGGGTACTCGGTTTTAATCCGCGTCTATAGCCCGGGTCCTAAAGGATTCGCTTGAAGTTTTCGTAGAGCAGCGCGCACAAGCGGTTCATTTCGGGCATGTGTTGGCGCGCTGATTGGTCAAATCCATCCAACGCATCGGCGCCCAGGCTGTTCTCCAGTGCTGCCCTGTATTCCGGCACGCAACCCCATTGCATCACCGTATCTGCACGCACTTCGATGTGAAACTGTGCCGCGTAGGCGCTGTCGCGGTACTTAAAAATCTGGTACTTTGTGTTTCCCGATGACCCAAGCACGGTTACGTCCGGGTTTGTTTCAAGATCACGCACTTCATAGGAATGCCACTGCACTGCCTTGATCGTACCGGGGTATCCACCGAATACCGCATCCTGTTTCGCCGCGTCCGTCATCTCGATATTCAGCACACCGATTTCGGGTGGTTCGGACCTGGCCACCTTGCCTCCCAGGACTTCGCCCAGCAACTGGCAGCCCAGGCAAAACCCGAGAAATGGTTTGCCCATTTCGATAACCCATTGGCGGATACGCTTTTTCTCTTCGATCAGCCAGGGGTATTCATCCTCCATCCAGGTATCCATTGGCCCGCCCATGCACAGCATGGCGTCGAATCCGGACAGGTCTTCCGGTATGGTTTCGCCCTCATCGAGTTCGATCTGGGTAAGCTGCCAGCCATCGGCTTCCATCAGGTCCTTGATGTAACCCGGATCCTCGATTGCGATATGTTGTAAAACCAGTATGTTTTTCATAGCTTCTCCAGGTAGATCGATAGCTCCCGGTGATGCCGTTCGGGATCGTGATCGTCGATCGATGGCGTGGTGCGAATATGTTCCACGTAGTGTGGCGGGAAATCATGTTCCAGCGCGCCGCGCAGCACATGTTCCTTGTACCAGTGATACGGCTGTCGCAGATGATCGATTTCAAGTGCATAGTAGGTAAAGACGTCGATCGATACACCGTGCAGCGCAGTCACCGTGATCTCCCTGCGTTCGTAACCGATACCCGCACCTTCGTAAACGTCAAGTTCCAGCTTGTCATCCTGCGTCATCAGGTAGACCACGCCGTAAACAATGTCATGCGGATTGTCGCTGACGGCAATATCGCACTTGCCCGATCGGTCCTGACCTTTTTTGTGCCAGCATAACCGGTGCCCAGGCAGGGTCGCGACGCAATTTTTCGACGCGCGTGGGATGCGTTCCAGCAATCGCGGGCTCGACAGGTTGGAGCCGAAGGCAAAATAATTATGTTCCATCTGTGTCAGGGTTAGGTTACTCCAGCTTGTGATAGAGCTGGTTTACCTCGGGTTGAATCAACCAGATCCCGAACGGGATCACGCTACGGCGCCTGGATTCGGGCAGGTGCCGGTTTGACCAGGCACCAATTCTGAACATCCAGGCGAACAGGACGAACAGCATGAAAAGCCCAATGCTGGCCGATACCATGGTACCAAACGGATCTTGAACATCAGGCTCATAATCGTTGTCAGAGCCAGCATCAGGAACAGTTCTCAATGGCGTAGTTTCAGAAAAAATGTCATGCACGGACTTTCAGTTATACGTAGACCACGCAATTATAAAGAGGGGTGGTGCTTAACGAAAGCACCCGACTGCAAGATCTAAGCGGCGCTATCGCGCGAGGCGCGTTTGCGTTCGTGTTCCAGCAACAGCTTCTTACGGATACGAATGCTATGCGGGGTTACTTCAACCAGCTCGTCGTCATCGATGAATTCCAGCGCCTGTTCCAGGGTCATCTTCACCGGCTTGGTCAGAACCAGGTTCTCATCGGTCCCGGCGGCACGGATGTTGTTAAGTTGCTTGGCCTTGAGCGGGTTTACCACGAGATCATTGGCGCGACTGTGAATGCCGACCACCATGCCCTCGTACACCGATTCCGCGTGACCGATCATCAGGCGACCGCGTTCCTGCAGGTTAAACAACGCGTAAGCCAGTGCCTTGCCGGTGGCGGTCGAAATCAGCACGCCGTTCTGGCGTTGGCCGATGGCACCCTCGATCCTGGGCCCGTAATGATCAAAGATATGGTAGATCAGGCCGGTTCCCGAACTCAGGGTCATGAACTCAGCCTGGAATCCGATCAGCCCACGCGACGGAATAACGTAGTCGATGCGAACCCGGCCGCGAGCGTCGGGTAGGATATCCTTGAGGTCGGCCTTGCGTTTGCCGAGCGCCTCCATGACCTGGCCCTGGTAGTCTTCTTCGACATCGATGGTCAGCTGTTCGTAGGGTTCGCACTCGACGCTGTCGATTTCACGGATGATGACCTGGGGGCGCGAAACCGATAATTCGAAACCCTCGCGACGCATATTTTCGATAAGGATGCCGAGGTGCAATTCACCGCGTCCACTGACCCGGAACTTGTCTGAGTCACCCAGCTGCTCGACCCGCAATGCCACGTTGTGCAAGCACTCGCGCTGCAGGCGTTCATCGATTTGTCTTGACGTCAGGAATTTACCATCCTTGCCGGAAAAGGGAGAGCTGTTAATGGTGAAGGTCATGCTGACGGTCGGCTCATCCACGGTCAGGGGTGGCAGTGCCTCGACCTGGGTACGATCGCACAGGGTATCGGAGATATAGAGTTCCTCGATGCCGGAGAACACGATAATGTCACCGGCTTCTGCGGTTTCGGTTTCGACTCGCTGTAGGCCGTCGAAGCCAAATAATTGCATCATGCGCCCGTCGCGCTGCTTGCCATCGGCGCCCACGATCTTGATTGCTGAATTCCGCGCTACCCTGCCGCGGGTAATACGGCCGATACCGAGAACGCCCTTGTAGCTGTCGTAATCCAGGCTCGAGACCTGCAGTTGAAACGGACCGTCGAGTTCGACAGCGGGGGGTGCAACATGTTCGATGATGGCCTCGAACAGTGGGTTCATGTTACCGCTGCGGTCTTCGTCATTGCTGCTCGCATAGCCACCCAGCGCCGATGCGTAGATCACCGGGAAATCGAGTTGCTCATCGGTTGCGCCGAGTCGGTCAAACAGGTCGAAGACCTGGTCAATTACCCAGTCAGGCCGGGCGCCTTCCCGATCGATCTTGTTGACCACGACGATCGGGGTAAATCCCATTGCGAATGCCTTCTGGGTAACGAAACGGGTTTGCGGCATCGGTCCCTCGACCGCATCCACCAGCAATAACACGGAATCGACCATCGACAGGATACGCTCGACCTCGCCACCGAAATCGGCATGCCCCGGGGTGTCGACAATATTGATGCGATAGTCCTGATTTTGTTGCGGATAATGCCAGTTGAGCGCCGTGTTCTTGGAAAGGATGGTAATCCCGCGCTCCTTTTCGAGATCGTTTGAATCCATTATGCGGTCGCTAACCTCGGCGCGGGCGTCAAGGGTACCCGATTGTCGCAGCAACTGGTCGACCAGCGTGGTTTTGCCGTGATCGACATGCGCGATGATTGCGATATTTCGCAGATTTTCTCGTTGCGTAGTCATAGGGGTAAGCAGGGAGGATTCAGGCGCGCAATTATAGTGATGTGGCACCATTTCACAAGTGAGGAATTCACACTATCGTGCCAGGGTAGTCATCCCCGGCGATATCGCGTCATCCCCCGCGCCAGCGGGGATCTCGGAAAGTGCCACCATTGCAAGATTCCGGCTCGGGGGCCGGAATGACAACGCGCTTGAGATCCCTGCTGGCGCGGGGATGATGAGAAGAGTTAGGCGAGGCCCTGCACCAACTCCAGAATCATCTGGGCGTGGCCCTTGGCCTTGACCTTGTAGTTGACTTCGGCCAGGTTCCCCTGCTTGTCGATGACGAAGGTCGAACGGCCGATACCCATATACTTTCTGCCCATGAACTTGCGTTCGCCCCAGGTACCGTAAAGTTCGCATAACTCACCGCCGGTATCTGCCAGCAGTTCGACTTTGAGATTGTACTTGTTGATAAATTTTTGATGCTTTTCACAGGTATCCTTGCTGACACCTAGCACCACGGTATCGGCGGCGTCAAATTCCTCGATGAGTGTGGTAAATTCGCTAGCCTCGATGGTACAACCCGGTGTGTCATCCTTTGGATAAAAATAGAGTACGACGTTTTTCTTGCCACGGTATTGCGACAGGCTGATATTCCCCCCGTCTTGATTAACCGAGGTGAAATCCGGGGCGGGCTGGTTTGGTTCGAGCATGGTAGTCATCCGTTTTCAACAAGAGCTGCATGATAGGAGACTGAGGTCCATACATCAAAGTACAACCAGTAGGGTTATTTTCGTGAGTATACGTGGAGCCGGCGAGCTGAAATTTTAAGCGGCTTCATCTGCCGTAGAATGTTTTTAAAACCCGGTAGGTATTTACATCGATAGTGAACACCAGCCTGTTGTCCGTCGCCTTCATATCTTTAGACTGCAAGCGCACGAACATTTTAGAGTCATCCGTTTGTATACAAACAAACTCTCCGTTTTTTTCGTTAATCAGGCTTAATGCTTCCTGGGTTACGAGATTTTCCGCCTGCTTGTCCATTTCCGCAAACACGGCATCTATCGCGAGGCTGCATCTGAACGAAACCACTTCTTCGGACGATTCCGCGTGTAGCAGGTTGGGAGTGGCAATCCCTAAAATAAACGCCAGGAGAAACCTTCGCATGTTGACAATATCCTGATGAAGTCATAACTGGTTCCGGCTAATGTTAACATGGCTGCGATCAAGATTTGGATGCTGCAGACCGGAGAAACTCGTTAGTTGCCCGAGCTATCAAGCTTTAGGATCTGTCGATCGTGGTATCGTCCCAGTAATGCCAGGGCGATGATCGCTCCGAACAGGGCGAACGCCATGTCAGATTGCGTGTCCCAGACGTAACCCTGGGTTCCGAGGAAAGCCTCGGCTCCGGTACCAGAAATGACTGCCACCGCCCACTCTATGACTTCGTATAAAGCGCTGAAGGCAAGGCAAAAACAAACGATGAAAAAATTACGCCAGTTTATCGAGGCGATAACTGCTTTCCTGATTAGAACTTCGCGAGTTATCAGTGCCGGAACGAAGCCCTGTAAAAAATGACCAAGCTTGTCGAAATTATTTCTTTCGAATCCCAGTACCGGTTTCAGGTAATCAAACAGGGGCACTTCGGCATAGGTGTAGTGTCCACCGACCATCAGGACGATGCAGTGTATGAGGATAAATTTATAAAGAAGGGGCGTGAGTGGAAACCTGCGTTCGGTAGCAACCAGAACGATGAGACCGATGACTGCAGGCGAAACCTCGAGCGCCCAGGTCGGGTAGTCCTTCGGATTGATACCCGACCAGACCAGGACAATCAAAAAGGTTGTAATCCAGGCAATTTTCATTTTGAGTTTCGACAGGTGATTGGCTGAAAGCCGCTTTGTTCAGCGATAACACCAGTACCTGATGCCCTGTTGATCGAGGAATTGTTCGGCGTCTTTTCCCTGTAGCATCGCAAGTGTAGACAGAATCCCGGCTTCGGTACAGGTTGCCGCGGCAACGGTAACCGACAGTGGGGAATCGGGATTGGGCCAGCCGGTTCTGGGATTGAGGATATGTCCGTAACGAATGCCCTCGTGACGAATAAACTTGAACACGTCGCCGCTGGTTGCAAGCGCACCGTTTTTCAATTGAATCACCGCGGCCGCGTCTCCTGGCCGATGCGGATCTTCGATACCGGTCATCCAGGATGAGCCATCAGCCATCGGGCCACTGGCGTTACAGTCGCCGCCAAAATTAATCATGAAACTGATATCGGTTTCGCGTTTAAGCAGGGTCAGAGTCGAGTCGACCGCGTATTCCTTACCGATGCCACCCAGGTCAATCTCCATGCCCATGGGTACTGTCAGATTGGGGTTCCCCCATTTCACCTTGTCCCAACCGATGTTAGGTAGCAACGATTTGATTTCCTGTTGCGATGGAATACTTTCACTCTGACTAAAATTCCAGGCCCGACGTAAAATCCCCGAGGTGATGTCGAACCAGCCTTCGCTCAAACTGTAACAGTGTTGCGCAAAATCGAGTAAGCGTGCGGTCTCCGGATCAACCGTGACTGGTTCACCGCCCTGGTTTATCTGGTGAATGATATTGTCGTCGCGATAGCGACTGAATTTTTGCTCGATGCGGATCGCTTCCTGCTGTGCCAGTGTAATTAACTCTTTCGACCGAGCGGCGTCATTGCTTTCAACCAGGACTTCACAGGGACTTGCCATGCATCGAAACTGTCCTGTCCACAGTTTTCCACGCCTGGATGTTCTTAAGGTGCTTTCAGCTACTTTATGATCCATGCCTGCTTATAAAGACACGCCAGTCTCGCGCTACCAATCCAGACTATAGACTAGCTTTTATCGATCGGCTGCGTTTTGATCTGGCGCATTTTGAAGCCATAATGGAACGATTTTAATTTGGTTGAGTCCCCGTCAAAATTCAAACGAGTAATTAAACTGAACCAACGTGGCTTCCACATCGGGGTAAAGGTCCTGTTGGGCCAGCTGACCGATTGCCTCGGACGGTGACGAATCCCCTGATTGAACATACTGTTCGAGGCGCACCGACCAGATGTGCTGGTCATTAATTTGTTTGCCGAATTTCACACCGACCGTGGTCGCGTCCATTTCACCGAGCCGGTAATCGGCGCTGGCCTCTGCAGGTACAGGGTCGCTGTCGCGCAGGAAGTAAAAATAGAAGTCGGCCTCGGATTGCTGGTACCAGCGTAAATGCGGTTCGATAAAATAGCCTTCTTTCATTCGGAAGCGGTAAGTAAAATCGAAGGTATTCGAATCGACACCCCAGTCGTCAGTCATGAAACGATAAGACGCGGTGAAAATATCCTTGTTGCCAAGCCTTTTCTTGTACTTGCCAAACAGGCTTTGTTTCGAGCGGCTGTCGGGACGGTTTTCGAATAACTGCTGGATGGGTTCGCCGGTTACGTCGTCGACGACGCTGACAAACTTGTAAGGGTCGGTCAGGTAGCCGTCCGATTCACTTAAGGACAGGTTTACCTGGAACAGGCTCGATTTATCGATTACCTGGGTAACCCCGAACAGAAAGTCTACGATGTTCCTGGTGTCCGAGCTGGAGCCCTTGTCCTGTGCCAGCATGTCGGTGAGCGGTTCGGGTACGTTGCCGACCGGGTCGAAGTCGTCAAGTTCGATGTTAATGCCGTAGGAATAGGTCGTATTCTTCTGGTTGGTGTCGTGCTGCCACAGTGCGTTTCCGCTGATAGAGGTAAAGTCGTATTCCTTGGAAACGTTGAATCCGAGGTTGCGTCGGTTGTTGCGATCAACCGGCTTTTCCCAGTTCATGCTGTAGGCGACCCGGGTATCCTTGAAGGTGGTGTCGAGCGGTGTTTCGTTTGGATCAACGGTGTAGGTTCCGCTGCCTGAGGGGCGGGTAAAAGTCTGTACCATGGTCGACGGCACTGCGCCGGTCGCCGAGGCGCCGGTCAGGCTGTCATATACCAGTTTCATCGACAGGCTCTCGTCATCCCCAAGATCTTTCGTGGCACTAATTACCGGCTCAACAACCTCTATGCGGTTGTTGTCTTCAGTATAGAAAAGTATCGCGCTGTCGATATTCCATCCGTTATCGGCGGATTGCGCGGGACTACCGAGCAGGGTGCAGGTCGCTGCCGAGAGCAGGCCAGCGACCTTCTTTTTGGTTAGTTGCATCCGCAACCCCCGCCGGCAAATCCCTGGCCACCGCTGGAGGCTTCCTTACTGAAATAAATGTGCTCATCGAAGGCGAGGTCGAGTGCATCTGCGTCCATCAGCATATCTTCACGCGCCAGTGTCTCGCGTTCCCAGGGTTTGACCCCGAGCGATGAACAACCGTTTGCGGTTACCAACACACACAGTATCAACCACTGATATTTAGCCTTCACAGCAATTCCTCGATTTCTCGTTCGTATTTGCCGACCTGCTTGGTGTAAAAACCGATATGTTTTTTCACGACTTTGCCGCTGGCATCGATCAGGTATGAAGTGGGCATACCCTCAATTTTGAACTGTTCGGCAATTTGACCGCTAGGGTCATGATAGATGTCGAAGTCCGCCTTAACCTTATCGAGAAAGTGATGCATCGCATCAGACTCCGCGTCAAGGTTGATCGTGATAATGGTAAAATCACCAGCCGGGTACTTGGCCAGCAGGCTATTCATCCACGGGAAAGATTTTTGGCAGGGTTTGCACCAGGAGGCCCAGAAATCGAGGTAAACGACCTTGCCCTGGTGGTTTTTCAGATCCAGTTGATTGATGTTGTATATCTCGGCCTTTACCGGAGATACGGTTAGCAGCAGCAACAATAGTATCTTTCTCATATCCAGTCTCTTTACGTTATTTTCCTATTTGACACTGCTGAGGATAGTAGCGTTCGGCTCGTTAACAAATTGTTAATTCGTGAAACCCACCCTGGCGATGATTCCACCCTGTGGATTAGGCACCAGGTCGAGCGACCAGCCCTGGTAATCGCAGATCAGCTTGCCGATATATAAGCCGACCCCGTATCCCTGGCTGTTCTGACCGCGGTATCCAAAATCAAATATGTGTTGCAACTCGTCACTGTCGATGCCAATACCGCTATCCGTGATTGACAAAACCGGATCTTCCATTTCGATCCTGATCGAACTGTCCTGACCGTGCTTGACCCCGTTTTTGATCAGGTTGGTCAGCACCACAGTGAGTAGCGTCTTGTCTGCTTTGATGCGTATCTCGGGCGTCAGATTATTTTCAATTTCGATCTGTTTGGCGCGAATCTCATTCTTCATCGAATCGAGAATTTCGTCAACCAGGGGTTGCAGCTGAATATTCTGGTCCGCGTTCCTGGTAGGTTGGTCACGCGTTACTGCCAGCAGGGCATGGATGATGTTGGCCATGTTGGCCGAAGCGCGCTGGATTTTTTCCAGGTAGGGTTTGATCTCGGGATCGTTATTGCGGTAGGCGATCAGGTCTGCCGAAGTCTGTACGATGGTTAACGGCGAGCGAAGCTCGTGGCTTGCCATGGCTGCAAATCCGATTTGTTTCTCGACATAGCTATCCATCTTGCTGGTATAGGAATCGAAGGCCTGGGCGATCCTGCCGACTTCGTCATCCTCGAAGCGGTCACTAAGGCGAATTCCCCGTTCATCCGGGTTGATACGTGACAGGTCCCGGCTCAGCTGTGCGATCGGACGCGACAGTTTTTTGCTCAGAATCCTGGCGATGAAAAACATGACAACGATCAACACAATCCATGCGACCAGCAAGATGTTGCTGAGCAGCGCTTCGGAGCGCTCGATCTCGGTCACATCGTATTGAATATAAATGCGGTCGGCGGCGCTTGGTGCAACCATGACATGGTAAGCCTTGTCAGCAACCTTGACGTCGTGATGAACTCCATCCGCGAGGTCTATGAGATGCCCTGGAATCGGTCGTGAGTCCTGCCGACTGGCGAGGTAAATGCTGAGGCTGGCTGAACTGGGTAATGGGGTGTCGGGATCCTGGTTCAGCAGATTCTGAATGTTTTTAAGCTCGAAGTTGGTTTGTTTTGCGAGCAGTTCGTCCTCGAGAATTTCGTTGGAGTAATACACGACAATGGTTAACAGCGACAGGAAAAACATCGAGGCCAGCAGAATGCTGAGCATAATTTTGCGAAACAACGGCGAGCCGCCGAGCGGCGATTTCACAAATCGTCGCTCCCGAGTCGATACCCTATACCGTGGACGGTATGGATCAGTTTTTGCTCGAATGGCTCATCGATTTTTTTACGCAAGCTGTGAATATGAACCCGAAGCGGGTCGCCCTCGGGTGGATCGTCGGTCCAGATTTGTTCGATCAGTTCCTGGCGCGGGATGACCCGGTCAGCATTTTGCATCAGGTATTCGAGGATCTTGAAGGCTTTCGGTTTCAACTTGACCGGATGGTTTGCACGGGTGACCTGCATGGTGTCCTGATTTAGTTCAAGATTACCGATCGTAATGATAGCCGAAGGTCTTTTGGCCTGGCCGCGGCGCGTGAGCGCATGTACCCGTACTTCCAGTTCGAGCAATGAAAACGGCTTCACCAGGTAATCGTCGGTACCCGCTTCAAAGCCGGAAATCTTATCATCCAGGGTGTCACGTGCGGTCAGCATCAGAATCGGGGTATCTTGCCTGGCTTTTTCGCGAAATTCGCGGCATACGGTGATGCCATCCTTGCCCGGCAGCATCAGATCGAGAATGATGAGATCAAAACGATTGCTTGTCGCAAGTTCGAGGCCATGGTTACCACTATACGCGAAATCGAGTTGGTGGCCCTTGTCCTCGAAATACTGACCGATATTCGACGCGATATCCGCGTCGTCTTCAATAACCAGGATTTTCATAATACGGGAGGCTAACTAAGGCAATGTAAATTAGATGTTAACGCACTGACTTGCGGTTGGCATCTTCATGAAACTCGCCTTAGCCGTCAGCAGTGATGAAATGACGCTGAAATCACTGCTGCCGCCGATGATTATCGTGATTTTTTTGCCTGGATAAACCCGGATCGATATACATGCTCGTTGAACTCATTGTCTGGCAAGTTGTCTCAATGGTGTTTAGCTTCATGATTACCGAGTATTCTGCAAGGGTGAGGGCGATACTGCCTGAATCCAATAAGCGCCACCCAGACGATGGCGGCCTAATATAATTATACCTAAATGAGGGGCAAAACTGATGAGTACAAAAAGTTTAAAATCAAAGCTGGGATACATAGTCTTGTTGGGAGTTCTGCTTTCAGGACAGCCCGTATTTGCAGGGGATGACGTCCATAAACTGGTGATCCAGGTAAGCACCGATGATGTTCGTACCCAGAACATTGCGATGAATAACGCGGTAAATCTGCAGAAGGCGCTGGGTCAGGACAATATCATTATAGAGATCGTGGCCTACGGTCCTGGACTTAAGATGCTGACCAGTGAGAGTCCGGCATCCAAACGAGTACCAAGTCTGGCACAGCAGGATATTATTTTCAGTGCCTGCGGTAACACCAAGTCAAAAATGGAACAGAAAAGCGGCAAGAAAATTGAGCTTGTTGAGGGTGTCAGAATGGTTCCGGCCGGCGTTTTGAGAATTATGGAATTGCAGGAACAGGGCTACGCTTATGTCCGTCCATAAGTAATTTTGACCGTGCTGGAGAGCGTCCAGCACGGCCCTTTGACAATAGACCAGACCCGCTACAACCAGCCAGCAACCTGGTTAACCCCAATAGATTTTAGAGATAAAGATGAACAAAGCGACCGTATCTGTTTTGATCTTGATAGCTGTAGTAAGTATGCAACCGGCGTCAGCCGCAAAAGCGGTTCTGGCGGGTGGATGTTTCTGGTGTATGGAGTCTGACTTTGAAAAACTTAACGGTGTTAGTGATGTGGTTTCGGGTTTTACCGGGGGTTCGCATCCTGATCCAACCTACCGCGGTGATCATAGCGGTCATTACGAAGCGGTCGAGATAACTTACGACCCCAATGTTGTTGACTACCAGGGAATCCTCGATCATTTCTGGGTAAACCATGATCCGTTTGATGCGCGCGGGCAATTTTGCGACAAGGGACCCAGCTATCTTGCGGCAGTTTTTGTGGCCAATGACGAAGAGCGTGCGCTTGCGGAAAAGTCGAAACAGCAGGTTATCGAAATGTTTCCTGGTCAAACGGTAGTGACCCCGATTCTGCCGCAGGCAACTTTCTTCCCGATCAAGGGTGACGAGGAATACCACCAGGATTACTACAAGAAATCGCCGCTGCGATACAAGTACTATCGCTTCGGTTGCAGACGCGATAACCGCCTCACCGCCATCTGGGGCGACAGGGCCACCCACCAGTAACCCCTCAACCAACTATCAGTTTTCAAATATTGCAGAGCCACCTGGGTATTCTACCCAGGTGGCTGAGAAAGACTGGAATGTACGCTGAATTGTTGAGTGGTGGTAGAATAATTGCTTTCTGACTAGCAAGGATTTCCGCAATGGGTTGTCAATATTTCGATCCCTGCGATCATGGCGCCGACACTTTTACGATCGCGATTCCAAAGCTGACTTTCGGTCGCGGTTGCCTGCGTGAAGCGGGCGCCCGTGCTGTTGGCTTGGGGATGACCCGCATTGGACTGTTTATTGACCCAGGGTTACGAGATAGCACCTACTTCGAGACAGTACTCGAATCGTTAAAGCAGGCCGGACTTGATATCGCGGTGTTTGACGAGGTCACCATCGAGGCCGACGACGCCAGCGTCGAACGCGGCGCAACCTTTATCGCGGAAGGAAATTTTGACGGTGTGGTTTCGATAGGGGGCGGCTCGGTTATGGACACGGCCAAGGCCTCGATGCTTTACGGTCTGCATCCGCCGGATGAATTTCTGGATTATTTCGCACCACCGCTTGGCGCGGGCAGACCAATGCCGCGCAGTTTGCTACCGCACCTTGCCTGTCCCACCACCTCCGGCACCGGTTCCGAATGCACCTCGATTTCGGTATTGCGTATCAACGACATGGCCACCAAGTTCGTGCTCGCCAACCCGGTGCTGTTACCGCAGGAAGCGCTAATCGATCCGGCCTGCAGCGATACCCTGCCAGCGATGGTGGTCGCGTCGACCGGATTCGACCTGCTTTGTCACGCGCTGGAATGCTATACCGCGAAAGCCTACACGCGCTGGGACAGGCAGGATGATCCGTTGAAACGCCCCTTGATCCAGGGCGCCAATCCCTGGAGCGACCTGGCTGCACGCAGGGCACTGGAAATTGCGGGGGAATATCTCGAGCGCGGCGTCAACAGCGCTGACGATCACGAGGCACGCGATAACCTGATGTGGGGCGCGTCGCTAGCCGGCATGGCCTTCGGCAATAGCGGCACTCATCTCGGGCATGCGCTTTCCTACGGTGTGACACACCTGATGCACGATATCACCACCGAGGGTTACGGGGTTAAATCGCCCTTTGTTCCGCATGGCATCAGTGTCGTGGTTTCCGCGCCGGCAATATTCCGCTATACCGCTGCGGCCGCGCCCGAACGTCACTTCGAGGCAGCGAGTTACCTGCAATCCGACTTGCAGGGCGCCGGGGTCGATGACGCTGGCGAAGCGCTGGCCAAACGGCTCATCGAGTTGATGCGAAAAACCGGAGTTCCGAACGGACTTGGTGGCGTTGGATTTGGTCTCGTTGATGTGCCGGCACTGGCTGCTTCAACGGCGCGCCAGGTGCGCGCCATTGCAAATTCTCCGCGCGAAACCAACCTGGTAGATATCGAGAATATTTACGCCGCTGCGATAAGCTATTAGCGGATGCCTTAAGTTCGGCCAGCAGCGGCGTCAGAAATACGAAACAGGCGAGCAGGAACAGTAATCCGCCGATCAGGCTGACCAGGTCGCCGGCACGCAGGCTCGCCACCATGAAAAAAATGGCCGAAAACACGAACAGGATCCAGCCCCAGAGTTGAAAACGGTGTTGCGTGGTCATTGACATGAGCTTTTCCAAGTTGAATTAAATTAATGATATTATTATTCCTTATGTATATATTCGTAAAATGATATTATTTTATCAAAATACATAAGGATAATTAATCCAAACATTTATATTTTCGTACCCTTCAATCGAGAAAAATCGCGTTACTTTGTAAGCTGACTGATGCTAGCATTTGACGATTGTCCAGGCCCTGGAGCGGGAGCCCTAATGTTTGAAAACAGCTTGATGAACCAGATACGTGATCGGTTTTGTCACGTCGATACCTGCCCGTACCAGGGGCCGCGCATATTCTTTGAGAACGCCGGCGGTGGGCTTACGCTCAAGTCGGTGGTGGAAGTTAATACCGAGCTGGCCGGGATACCGGACAACCAGGGACGTGACAACCCGGCTTCGCATGAACTGGTGCGTATTATCGCGGAGGCGCGTGACAATATGCGAACCTTTCTCGGCGTCAAGGAGGGCCCCGTGTTTACAGGCGAGAGCGGCACCGAGCTGATTTTTCGCATGGTGCGTGCGGCGGCATTGGGATCACCCGCGGGCGGTAACATGATTGGCAGTACGCTCGAGCACCCGGCGACCGTCAGCGCGAGCAAAAGGTGGGCGGAAATTGCTGGCAAGGAGTACCGCGCCGCGGTACACGATAACGCTAGTGCAAGCATTACCGCCTCGGATTACGCCGCGATTGTCGATGCCGACACGCGCGTGGCGACGATCATTCATACCAGCCCGGTTACTGGTATGACAGTTGATATTCCCGCGGTGGTTAAAACCATTCGTTCGGTCTCACCCGATTGCATCATCATCCTCGATGGTATTCAGCATGCCGCGCACGGTGGACTGTCGATTGACGAATACGATATCGATGGCTACACGGTGTCGGCCTACAAGGTGTTTTCACGACATAACTACGGTTTTGCCTGGTTGTCACCCCGGCTTGCGACGCTGCCGCACGATCATCTCGATGGAACCCCGGATGATTTCTGGGAAATGGGGACGCGTGATACCTCGGCCTTTGCCTGTACCTCGAAAGTGATCGAGTATTTTGACTGGCTCGGTTCACACTTCACCGGTTCCGAAGATCGGCGCGCCAGAATCCTGGCTGCGGGCAATGCCATCAGTGAGCAGGAGCACGACCTGGTTGATTTGATGATCAACGGCAATGAAGCCCAGCGGGGTTTGCGCGATATGCCTGATGTTTTTTTGATCGGTGGGCATGATAATCCTGCGCGTGAAGGCATGGTGTCGATCATTGTCGAAGCTAAGCCCTGCGCCGAGGTGGTCGCCGACCTCAATGCAAAGGGAATTCGCACCCACGTGCGCAAGGCCGATTATTTTTCCGGTAATATTCTCGAACCCCTGGGGCGACCTACTTGCATCCGGGTTTCGATGTGTCATTACAACACCGACCGGGAAGTAGTGACTTTTCTGCATGAACTGGAGACCATCGTGAAAGCCCACGTCGAATCAGGAGCCAGCGCGGCTTAGTCATGATTCCCTGGAGCACCTTCTCCGCTCAAGTGACGTCGATAGGCGTCATCCCGGAATTCGCGTAGCGAATATCCGGGATCTTGTGAAAGTGGCGTGTTTATCTGACCCCCGCCTGCGCGGAACCCCCGCCTGCGCGGGGGCTGGCGACTCAAAAATTCCTTTGCAGATCATCGGCGCGGGACCTGCCGGTATGGGCCTGGTGCTAGCCCTGTGCAATCGTATCGCAGCAGGTGACGGTAAAGCACTACAGGAACATCGCATGCTTGAGGCGTTACAAATGTTTGAGGCCAGTGATTCTCCCGGTGGCAAGATGGGACATTATCGGATCAATGCCAATACCGGTGCCCATGATGTGGTGCAGGGGATCAAGGATGGTACCCCGTTCGTGAGCGTGCGTGATGGTTACCTGCAGCATCCGCATACCCAGTCCGAACTTATTCCCTTGCCGCGTATACAAATTTTGATGGTCGAGCCGTTGGTGCAGGCGATGTGCGAATTTCTCGGCGAGCGTTTGCATTGCGGTGTCGACATTGCACGTATCGAAATAAATGAAAATGGAATTGCCAGTTACGATCGTGAGAACCACTTGAGAGCACTGAGTGCAAACATTTTGCTTTGTTGTGGCGCGATCGAAACACCCTTGCCGGAATTGTTACCCTTGCAGGATCGCTGGGAAGGTTCGATGCAGTTCCTGAGGCGCGACAAACTGGATGGACTGCAGGATACCAATGACCCCATTATTATCGTTGGCGCTTCGCATAGTGCCTTTTCCTGTGCCTGGAGGCTCTTATTTGATCCATTGTTTTCCGAATTTTCCCGCGACCGGAATATCGTAATATTGCAACGCCGTGAGCGCATCAAATTACGCTGCAGCACCGGTTTCGCCGCCGAGCATCAAATTGACTATGATCCGGAGACTGATGTCTGCCCCAGGACCGGGCTGGTATTTTTCAATGGCGGATTACGCAAGGACGCCAAATTTCTGTACCTGAATGTTCGCGATCGGCTGGAAAAAAGGGTCAGGATCCTGGAAATGGAACAACTTGGCGAGCAGCAGGATTTGCTCGATCAGGCAGGCCTGGTTTTGCAGGCAACCGGGTTTGTCGCCAAGCTGCCGCCGATATATAAACAGGGTGCCCCGCTCAGGGTTGGAAATCCCACCCAGAATGGGGAACTGCGCAATCACGATGATGGCGAAACTATTGCGGGACTCGTCGGAATGGGATTGGGGTTAAATATCCTGCCCAAAGGGGAGACCCGCGGTGAGCAGAGTTTTAGCGGCGGTATCCACGGGTTTCAGTCCTATCCGTTGGCGATCGCCCCTCAAATTATCGATAACTTGTTGGCAGATATGCCAATGGAGGTTAGCAATTGAAAACGCATGCACAGGCCGTGGTCATCGGTGGTGGGCTGGTTGGTTGTTCGATTCTTTACCATCTCACCAGGCTCGGTTGGACCGACGTGGTGTTGCTCGAACGGGACGAATTAACTTCGGGCTCGACCTGGCATGCGGCCGCCGGGATTCATGGCTTGCACGATCACAATAATATTTCGAAGCTACAGTATTATACGATGCAGCTTTACGAGGATCTGGAAAAGGAAACCGGGCAGGGCTGCGGCATCGTGCAACCGGGTTCGCTTTATCTCGCACAGACCCGTGATCGGGAACATCAGTTGCGCATGCAGGCCGCCAAGGCGCGATACTTCCAGGTCGAGTTTCACGAGCTATCGCGTGACGAGGCCGAGCGCATGCATCCGCTAGCGAACTTCGATGGCATTCGTTGCATCATGTACGAACCTGATGGTGGTAATGTCGATCCCTCTGGCGTGACCTACGCTTACGCCAAGGGCGCACGTCAGCGCGGTGCCGAGATCGAGCGCTTTACGCCGGTCGTGGCGACCACCCAGCGCAGTGATGGCAGTTGGGATGTCGAGACCGACAAGGGCAGCATTCATGCCGAGGTAGTCATCAATGCCGGTGGCCTGTGGGCGCGTGAAGTGGCTGCGATGGCCGGTTTCGAACTGCCGCTGATGCCACTCGAGCACCAGTATTTTGTTACTGAAACCATTCCTGAAATTGAAGCGCTCGAACAGCGCTTGCCACTGGTCGCCGATCGTGACGGTGAATACTACATGCGCCAGGAGGGGCAGGGGCTGCTGGTTGGCGCCTATGAAAAAGATGGGCGCTACTGGGCCGAGCAGGGCACACCGATGGATTTCGGTCACGAGCTGCTCGACGAGGACCTGGAGCGAATCGAAGACAACCTGCTGCGTGCCTGTGAGCGCGTGCCGTTGTTGAGCGAAGCCGGGGTCAAGCGTGTCATTAATGGTCCGATGATCTGGTCGCCAGATAGTTCGGCGCTGATCGGGCCGGTTCCCGAGCTGCAGAACTACTTCTGTTGCTGTGGCATTATTCCCGGCTTTTCGCAGTCCGGTGGCCTTGGCCTGACCATGGCGCAATGGATTGTAGAAGGAGAACCCGAGATGGATTTATTCCCCTGGGACCTGGCGCGTTTCGGTGCCTGGGCCACCAAGCCGTTTACCCGGGCGCGTTCGCTGGATCAGTATGCCCACCGCTTCAAAATTCATTTTCCCTACGAGGAGCGCGAGGCGGGTCGTCCGATCAAGACCCGGCCTGTCTACGAACGTCAGAAGGAACTCGGTGCGGTGTTTGGTCTCAGCTATGGTTACGAGCATCCGCTGTGGTATGCGCCAAAGGGCATGGAACCGATCGAGACCTATGGCTTCGAACGCCAGAACTGGTTCGAACCCGTTGCCGCGGAATGTCGTGCACTACGCGAGGCGGTCGGCATCATCGATGTATCCAACTTTGCCAAGTACCGGATTCGGGGCGCCGGCTCCGCAGATTATCTCGAGCGCCTGGTCGCGAACCATGTTCCAACCGAGATCGGACGTTCCTGCCTGACCCCGATGATCGGGTTGCGGGGTGGAATCGCCGGTGATTTCACTATTACTAAACTGGATGACGATGATTTTCTCATGATCGGCTCCGGCATCGCCGAGCGTTATCACCAGCGTTTCTTCAACATGGTCGCGCGCGAGGACAGCGTTGCCTTCGAAAGTTTTACCGAAGCCTGGGGCGGATTTAATGTCGCCGGTCCCAACGCCCGTAAGCTACTGGAACAACTGACGGATGCCGATTTGTCGAACGAGGGTTTCCCGTTCATGCGCAATCGTAAAATCCGGGTCGCCGACATCGATGCGGTCGCGATCAGGGTTTCCTTCAGTGGAGATCTCGGCTGGGAAATTTACGTGCCACTCGAACATCAACTGGCGCTTTACGAGGCCTTGCTGGAAAAGGGGAGCCAGCTTGGCGCGCGCCCGGTCGGCGGGCGTGCACTGCTGTCGTTACGGGTCGAGAAGGGCTATGGCAGCTGGAGTCGTGAGTACTCGCCGGAATACTGGCCACAGGAAGTCGGACTGGAGCGCCTGATCAAACTGGACAAGAAAGAGTTCCTGGGACGCGAGGCTTATCTCGAAATTAAGGACAAGCCGCCACGTGAAAAACTGGTTGTAGTCCAGGTCGAAACCAGTGACGCCGATGCCAACGGTGGTGAACCCGTTTTCCTGACTGACGGCACCCCGGTCGGGCGTGTCAGCTCGGGTGCATTTGGGCATAGCGTTGGTGCATCAATTGCGCTATGTTTCATCAAGATCGATCACGCTGTTGCCGGCACTGAACTCGACATTGCGATACTGGGGATACCGCATCGCGCTGTCATCCTTGAAAAGCCGCCTTTCGATGCTAAAGGTGAACGTCTGAGAGCATAACTATGGCCAGTAATCCTTATTCTATTCCCGACCCAAAGGTCAACCCCGCAAACAGGCCCGCGATGCGCCCGGATAACACACCGGATGATAACGATCGCATCGAAATTGGACCAACGCCGCTAGCCTACGCGGAATGGGAAGCCGCCGGATTACAATGTCCGGACCTGCCGGCGATGCGACAATACCGGCTCGATCGAATCGTTGCCGGGCTAATTGAACGCGATCTTGACGCGGTGCTGTTGTTTGATCCGCTGTCGATTCGATACGCCACCGATACCACGCATATGCAGCTGTGGAACGCCCATAATCCATTCCGCGCCTGCATGGTCACCAGCGACGGCCACATGTTGCTCTGGGAATACGGGGGTTACGCTTACCTGTCGGAATACAATCCATTGGTGCGCGAAGTACGCTTTGGCGCATCGTTCTTTTATTTCGCTACCGGTCAACGCACCGAGGAAAAGGCGGAATTGTTTGCCGAGCAGATCATGGACCTGTTAAAGGAGCGCGTCGGCTCCGGTCGCCGGGTTGCGGTGGATAAAATCCAGATCGCCGGTTTGCGCGCCCTCGATACGGTCGGTATCGAGGTGATGGATGGCGAGGAACTGATGGAGCGCGTGCGCTCGATCAAGGGCCCAGACGAGATCCTGGCAATGCGCTGTGCCATTAACGCCTGCGAGGCGTCGATCGCTGAAATGCGCGAACTGACCCAACCCGGGATGACCGAAAACGATGTCTGGGCCGAGCTGCACAAATCCAATATCCGCCGCGGCGGCGAGTGGATCGAAACGCGGATTTTATCGACCGGCCCGCGCACCAATCCCTGGTTCCAGGAATGTGGTCCGCGCATTGTCGGCAACAACGAAATCCTGGCCTTCGATACCGATTTAATCGGTTGCTACGGCATGTGTACCGATATTTCGCGTACCTGGTTCATCGGCGATGGGCAGCCCACGCAGCGCCAGAAAGACATGCATATGCTTGCCCATGAACACATCATGACCAATGCCGACATCGTCAAGCCGGGGATGAGCTTCCAGGAGCTGACCGAGCAAGGTCATCACCTGCCGGATATTTATATTCCGCAACGCTATGGCTCGAAGTTCCACGGCGTTGGGCTGTGCGATGAATGGCCTGCAATCAAGTATCCGATCGACTGGGAGGAACGAGGTTACAGCGGCGTTCTTGAGCCCGGTATGATGCTTTGTGTCGAGGCGTACGTTGGTGAAGTGGGTGGGCCGGATGGAATCAAGCTCGAGGATCAACTGCTAGTGACCGAGGACGGTTACGAAAACATGGTGGTTTGCCCATTTGACTCCCTGCTCATGGGATGAAATGGGCGTCATTTCCGCGTAACGACGAGGTTAGACGGTAACGACAATGAACATACTTTTTATCACCGCGGATCAGTGGCGGGGCGAGTGTTTGTCGGCCCTTGGTCACGCGCATGTCAAGACGCCTAACCTCGATGAGCTTGCCAATGAAGGCGTGTTGTTCAGGGATCACTATGCCCAGGCCACACCCTGCGCACCGAGTCGCAGCTCGATGCATACCGGCATGTACATGCAGAGTAATCGATGCGTGGTGAACGGTGCTCCGCTCGACAGCCGCTTCACAAACTGGGCCCTGGAAGTCAAGGCCGCAGGTTATGAACCCTCGCTATTTGGCTATACCGATTCCGCAATCGATCCACGGGGGCTGGATCCGGAGGACCCGCGGCTAAAGCACTATAGCGAACCCTTGCCGGGGATCGGCCTGTATACCCCGATGCGAGATGAAGTTTCGACCGAATGGGTCGGATATTTGCGTGACAAGGGATATCCCTTGCCGGAGCGTCCGTGGAGTCTTTATTCAGAATTGCGCGAGGGCGTCGACTGGGCCGCGGGTGGTAAAGCGGTACTGCCGCTTGCAATAGAGCGCGAAGACCATGAAACACATTACATGGTGAATCGCTGTATCGACTGGATCGAATCACAATCGACACCCTGGATTACCCATTTATCGTTGCTGCGACCGCACCCACCGTATGCTGCGCCTGAACCCTACAACAGCCTGCATGATCCTGAGGACATGCCCAGGCCGTCTCGTAGTGAATCGCCTGATGCGGAAACCCCACAGCATCCGTTACTGGACTACTTCATCAACCACAGTCGCTTTCGTGCGCCCGATTCGCAGCGCCAGACCCAACAGGATATGGTCAATTACTTCGGCCTGATACAGGAGGTCGATGACAACCTGGGTCGTCTCTTCAATGCGCTCAAGGCCAGCGGTGAGTGGGAGTCGACGTTGATTATTTTTACCTCGGATCACGGCGAACAATTAGGCGACCACTGGTTGATGTCCAAGCTAGGCTATTTCGACCAGTCTTATCACATCCCGTTGATTATTCGCGATCCACGCAGTGAGGCCGATGCCGGTCGTGGCCAACAGATTAGAGGCTTCAGTGAAAATGTCGACGTGATGCCGACCATGCTTGACTGGCTCGACATCGACATCCCGAGCCAGTGTGACGGGTTTTCGCTGCTACCGGCATTGCGCAATGGTGCAATGCCGTCGGGATGGCGCGAGGAGGCTTTCTGGGAGTGTGATTTTCGTAACGTCAGGGACGATAGCCTGGAAAAACATCTCGGCATAACCCTGCACCAGTGTAACCTGTCGGTGATTCGCGACCATCACTATAAATATGTCCACTTCGGCGCCTTGCCGCCGCTGTTTTTTGACCTGGAACAGGACCCGGGTGAGTTCGTCAACCAGGCGCAAAATCCGAATTACCAGGCGTTAGTGCTTGAATATGCCCAAAAAATGTTGTCGCTGAAGATGAACCACGCCGAACGGGGATTGACCGAAATCATGCTGGGCGAGGGGGGCGCTGTCACGCGTCGCGCGCCGCCACGGAAACTGGCGTCCTGAGCCTTTTCAATGACAGCAACAATATTCCCAAAATCTCCCGGGTAGCTGCTGACTAAATGCTGTACCCGCCTTAACCGTCCAGGCCTTTTTTAACGGTGGCGAGAACCTCGTTGCCGTCGCCGAGATATTCAAGGTCGTCAAAGCTGGACAGTCGTGCCATGGCGATGCCTCGCCCATGCGGGTCAAAGGCGCGCTCCGGATCAAAATCCAGGTAAGGGGTCCAGTCAAACCCCTGTCCCTGGTCACGTATTCTGATCTGCACTGTATCGGCCTCAACTTTAAACTCGAGCTCGATGTATCCGTCGATGTTTTCGTTGGCACTGAGTCGGCGCTCGACCTCCATTTGCCAGGTCCCGCTGCGCATCAGGTTGCTTTTTTCTGCATAGCCGATTTTCAGGTTACCGTGTTCCAACGCGTTGACTAACAGTTCGGATATTCCGGTAACCACGCGCTGAGGTTTTGGGCATAAATGGGCTACCTGCGTGGCAACCAGGTTACATTGGTGCAGGTTATGAATACGAAATCGTCCAAAGGTCATGAGATCGAATATCTTGCGCCCCTCGCGTAACGACTCGAGCAGTGATTTTTCGTGCCGCCTGGTGCTCACCGCACCACGGATCACGGATTTGAGAATTTCGCCATCGTAAGGCTTGGTCAGGTAATAGGAGGCGCCGGCCTTAAAGTCCCGCGACGACGTCGCTACTCGCGGCTTTTGCGGTTTGCATGATGACGGGGACCCGTTCCAGTTCATTGCTTTCCTTGATATTGTTCAATAATTGCATGCCGTCCATGCCGGGCATCATGCGATCAAGGATTATCGTGTCGTAACGTGTTGGATCTGCTTCCAGTTTGGACCAGGCTTCGTGTCCGCTGGTCGCCCTGACCAGCTCGTAGTTCTCGTTTTCGAGATGCTCACAGATAATGTCGAGATTGATGGGTTCATCGTCGACAATCAGTATACTGGCCCTGTTACTGGTCAATTCGGGTTACTCCAATGGCTTTTGCCAGGGTGACGCATTCCGAGAGGCATTGGTCAACATCCAAAGGATTTGTTATTGATAAATCAAGTAGGCTAAATTTATCCCTTATTGACCCAAAGCTGTAGGGAAATATGGCCGGGATCCCATTAAATTTTTAAATAATCGACGAATTGGAATGAGATTAGGGGCAGTGTCACTTCGAGTAGAAGCTTTGAATAACAGCCTGGATTCTAGATGAATAGTTCGTTTTGCAGCGACGATTTCAAGGTACAGCCTTACTGGTGGGATCAAACTCCAAGACCGGTAATGGAAACAGATGCCTTGCCCGAAAAAACCGATGTTTTAGTCATCGGATCTGGATATACCGGGTTGCATTGCGCGCTGCAAACCGCGAGCGCAGGACGACAGACCACGGTCATCGATGCAGAAGCCGCAGGCTGGGGTTGCAGCACGCGCAACGGCGGCCTGATCAGCGGTGAAATAAAACCCGATTACGATACCCTTAGCCATCGATACGGCAGCGATCGTGCCTATGCACTGATCAAGGAAGCCCGCCACGCGCTCGAATGGTTAGGTGAATTTGTTGATCAACCAGAAATCGATTGCGACTACCAACGCTGCGGGCGCTTCCTGGCCGCGCATAGCCCGCGCCAGTTTCAGAAACTCGTTACTTACGCGCGCAATCAACCTCGCGGACTCGAGCAGGATCTGCAGATCGTCTCTGCTCAGGAGCAGGCCAGTGAGATAGATAGTTCTTACTACCATGGTGGCCTTGTAATCGAGCGGCATTGTTCACTGGATCCTGCCAGGTACCACGCGGGCCTGATGCACAAGGTCCTCCATCTTGGGGCGCAAATCATCGGCCATTGTGCGGCGATTGCTGTCGAGCGCAACGCCGATGGTTACAAGGTCAGCACCAGCCAGGGGACAATCCTGGCCCGGGAACTGGTGGTCGCAACCAACGGTTACACCGGCGAGATTACACCATGGCAGCGCCGACGAATCATTCCGATTGGAAGCTACATGCTCGCGACCGAGCCGATGGATCAGGATCGGGCGAATCAACTGATGCCGAGACGGCGCGTGTTCAGTGACACCCGCAAGATCGTGGTTTATTTTCGGCGTTCTCCCGATGGCCGTAGTTTGTTATTTGGTGGACGGGTTTCGGTGTTCGAATCGGACCCCGTCAAAAGCCTGCCCGCGCTGCGGCAGGAAATGTTGCGCATCTTTCCACAACTGGAGGATGTCAGGATCAGCCATACCTGGATGGGTTTTGTTGGTTACACCTTCGACTACCTGCCCCATCTCGGTGTTCAGGACGGGATTCATTACGCGATGGGCTATTGTGGCTCGGGAATTAGCCTGGCGAGTTACCTGGGAAATCAGCTTGGGTTACAGTTACTCGGTAAGGCGGAGGGACATAGCGCGTTCAACGCCCCGGGTTTCCAGACACGACCTCTCTACAGCGGCAAGCCCTGGTTCCTGTCAGCCTCGGTGCGCTACTACCAGGTGCGGGATCGTCTCAGCTGACCGGCCTGGCCCTCGTCCAGGTATTCCCTGCCAAAGGGTCCTGGCTCGCGCATATTGGTTTCGACACCGGTGCGCAGGAGTTCAATCCAGTCGTTGAACACGCCACGCAATACCAGCACACCGTCCCGGCTGAATTCGCCAATCTGTTGCTGCGTCAGTAGTGACATGCCGATCCAGGGGCACTACTTAGTTGCCTTCAACGATGCAAAGGTCGCGCTCGGCGGCATCACGCGCGTAGGACAGCGCCTCGCGGTAGGCGTCAGAATGGTAACAACGCTCGGCATCCTCGACGCTCGGAAAACGCACTACGACATTGCGCGCACGCTCGTTACCTTCGAGCCAGATGGTGCGCGTGGCGCGTGCCAGAAATTCTCCACCATGCGCTTCAATCGCGGCAGTGGAGCGCTTGGCATATTCGCCGTAAGCGTCGGGGTCGGTTACGTGAACGTGGGCAATCCAGTAGGCAGCCATGGGGTTTCCTCTCGAACAGGTGAATTTGAAAGGATTGTTATACTAGAGCGGATATTGTAAGAAGGAAACCGATTTTTGAATGTGTGATAACGGTAATTTTTGTTGTGGATGAGTCAAAAATAAAGCGTCATCTGGATGCATTGGCAAAATCCGACCCGGATCTGCGTCGTGGCCTGAAACTGGTGCTTTATCCTGCGCCGCGCATCAGGAAGCAGGGTTTTGAAACCCTGCTCTCCACCATCGTCGCGCAGCAAATTTCGACCGAAGCGGCGGCCGCAATCATGCGCCGGGTGCATCTGCTGCTGCCAGCGATGGAAGTGCAAGAGGTACTTCGATTGCCCGAGGGTGCGTTGCGCGCGGCCGGTCTCTCCACCCGCAAGGTCGAGTATGTCGAGGGTTTGGCGCGGGCGATTGTTGACAGTAATTTTGATGTGTCGGAACTCCCGGAGATGGACGATCAGGCGGCAATTGCTGCAATCACCTCACTCAGAGGATTTGGCACCTGGAGTGCTGAAATTTACCTGATGTTTTCATTGCAGCGCACCGATATTTTTCCAGCCGGCGATCTGGCCTTGCGCATAGCGCTGCAGAAACTGAAAGGTATCGAGGAGCCCCTGAGTGATAAACAGGCGCGCGAGCTGGTCGAGCCATGGTCGCCTTATCGCAGCGCGGGTAGCCTGTTCTTGTGGCATTACTATCGGGGTGCGCCGACCTGATGAATAACTATAAATGCTGCTTGCTGAATACCTGGACAGTATTTATATTGAGTCTTAATGAACAAACTCGTTAATCTTGAAAAATACCCGCTGGACCGGCTTGAGAGTCCCGCTGGGCAAAGGCTGGTTGCGCAATGTGTCGATGATCTTGAGCATAAAGGCATGTTCACGCTCAAAGGTTTCATGCGCCGCGAGGCAATCGATAAAATATTGCCGGATCTGCTGCAAAAGTTTAAGCACGAGTCTTTTTTTCACACGCGTGAACATAACATTTACTTTAGCGATGATCTGGCAGATATTCCGGCCGATCACCCGGCGCTCGCCCGCGTTAAAACCATCAATCATACGCTTTGCGGTGATCAACTGGCGGAGCCGCTGCTTGTGGTATATCGATGGTCGGGACTTACCGAATTCCTGGCCAGGGTAATGGATAAACCGAGGCTGTACCCGATGGACGATCCGCTTGCCTGTGCCAATATTCTGGGTTACTACGAGGGTGAGGGCCTGAACTGGCATTTTGATCGTTCCGAATTTACAACAACCCTGCTGCTCCAGGCCCCGCTCGAAGGTGGTGATTTTCAGTACCGGCAGGGATTGCGCAGCGAGCAGGATCCGAACTACGAGGGTGTTGCCAGGCTGCTGCGCGGCGAAGATAACGAGGTAGCGTCACTAAAACTGAGCGCAGGTGATCTGAATGTTTTCAAGGGCAAGAACACGGCGCATCGTGTATCGCCACCCGGGGGCAACCTGGCCCGACTGGTAACCGTATTTTCTTACTACGAAACACCCGGCAAAAGATTCTCTGACGAGGAAAACCTGGGTTTTTATGGGCGCACGAACGCTTGATCAAAACAGTCCGATCACAGAGCTAAGGATAAAAAAAGCCGCGGCTGGGGAACCGCGGCCTAAAGTGGGATTGTAATCCCTTTGGAGGTAAGTCAGGAACCTGGCAGCTGCTACCGAACCAGGAAGGTGACTTTGTTCGGGTTCTCGGGGTCGCAAGTCTGTCTACCCATCCATGCTGCGTAAGTAGCCGGGTTCAGGTAGCTCATGTAGTTGGCCGGGTGAAACGATGAAAACGCAGCGTCAACAGGCAGGCTGCAACCGCGAGACCGGCTGCCAATCCCCACCATAGACCGACGCCATCCAGCTCGTAGTAAAATGCGAGGATCGAGCCGCCTCCGATACCGAGAATCCAGTAACCGAAGCCCGCTATCCACAGCGGCACCAGGTTGTCTTTCATACCCCTTAGCGCGCGTGCGGCAGCTGCCTGCAGGGCGTCGAATACCATGAACAGGGCGCCGATAGTCAAAAACTGGGTTGCGAGTGCCGAAACCCTGGCATATCCCGGATCATCTGGCGATATGAAAACCAGGATTATTTGGTCGGCAAACAGTAGCGGAACCGCGACCATAGACGCGGTAACTCCGATCACCAGGGTCATGCCGAGAAATCCGGCGCGGCGTGCATCCGGCAAGCTGTTACTGCCGATCGCGTGCGCCACGCGGATCATCGTTGCCTCGGCAAGCCCTAAGGCAATCACAAAAGGAATGCCGATCCATGCCGCGGTAATTTCGTATGCGGCCAGTGTTTTGGCCCCTATCACGCCGGACAGGATTGAGGTTGCCACGAACAAGCCGGCTTCCAGAAAAGTGAGGCCTGCTACCGGCAGGCCGAGCCACAGAATTTCGCGGCACAGGGGCCAGTGTAGTTGCCATTTTGATCTGAAAATCCCGTAGTTACGAAACAGGGGTTTGCGATAAACATGCACTAACAGGGCGAAAAACATGAACCAGGAGACGAGGGTGGTCGCGAGTCCCGCGCCGAAAAGACCCATCGGCGCCAGCCCGAATCCGCCGTAAACAAACCACAGGGTTAACAGGTAATTCAACCCAACAGACACAATCGTGATCACCAGGATCGAAACCGTCTGCGATAGTACCGCCACAAAGTTGCGCAATATCGCAAACCAGAGTACCGGCAGTACCGCCCCACTTAAGCCCACCAGGTAGTCACGCGCCAGTTCGATGATCTTTGGGTCCTGATCGCTGGCGATCAAGGCCAGGTCCAGGTTCCAGATAAGCAGCATTGCGGGGACACCCAGGCCGGTAGCGACGATAAACCCCTGTCGGACCGAATAACCCAGTTCCTTTTTTTTGCCGGCACCGAGTGCCTGTGCCGCAAGCACTCCAACCACGGATAGTAGGCCCATTAGCACAATCAGGATCTCAAACGACAGATGCCCCGCGATTCCAACCGCCGCGAGTGAATGATAACCAAGCTTGCCGACCACCATCTTGGTGGTCAGAAACATCGCGAATTCGGCCAGGTAAGCGGCCGAAAGCGGGATTGCGATGATGACAAACTGCCTGAGTTCGTCCTTTAACCTGGTATCGATTTGCAGCATGGGAGCGTCGTATTTTGTTGGCGCGTAATGTAGTCGATTCCCGTTCCCAGTGACAGAAAACCTCGAGGATATATCGCAAAATCGGCTTCACTAGTATTGGATATTGTGGTTTTTATACTTTGACAATGGCGTCCACCCTAATAATAATGGCGGGTGTTAGAGTTGATCTATGGCAGTTCCGCTAACGCCGAAAGGCTGTACTGCATAAAAAAATAAAAGTCGGCACAACAATCGAAGGAGATAATCATGAAAGTATTAGGCAAGATCGCCGTCGCATCGCTGTTCGCTACGTCATTTGGCGTGGCACCGGCATTCGCGGCCGATCAGAATTTCGTAACCATCGGTACCGGTGGCGTAACCGGGGTCTACTACCCAACCGGTGGCGCAATTTGCCGCCTGGTTAACAAGGGGCGCAAGGAACATGGCGTTCGCTGCTCGGTCGAATCGACCGGCGGCTCGGTTTACAACATCAACACCATCCGCGGCGGTGAGCTGGATATGGGCGTGGCCCAGTCCGACTGGCAGTACCATGCCTACAATGGTACGGTGAAAAAGTCGTTTATCGATGCCGGCCCATACAAGGAATTGCGCGCGGTATTTTCAGTGCATCCAGAGCCCATCAGTATCGTTGCCCGTAAAGACGCCGGTATCAAGCACATCAGCGATCTGAAAGGCAAGCGCGTTAATATCGGTAATGCCGGCTCCGGCACCGAAGCTACCTGGAACGTGGTCTGGGGAGCAATGGGTATGACCAATAAGGATCTTAAACTGGCGTCGCAGATGAAGTCATCTGAAACCCCGGGCGCACTTTGCGATAACAAGATCGATGCATTTTTCTGGCTGGTCGGTAACCCTGCGGCGTTGAACAAGGAAGCGACTACCACCTGTGAGGCGAACTTTGTTGCTGTCGACGGCGATGCGATCAACAAGCTGGTTGAAAAGTACCCGTTCTACGGCACTACCGTTATTCCCGGCGGTATGTACCGCGGCAATCCGGATGACGTGCCGACCTTCGGCGTGCTCGCAACTTTCGTTTCTTCCACCGCTACCTCGGCGGATACCATTTACGCAGTCGTAAAAAGCGTCTTCGAAAATTTCGATTCGTTCAAGAAACTGCACCCCGCTTTTGGTCATCTGACCGAAAAGGACATGGTTTCCAAGGGTATCTCTGCACCGTTGCATGAAGGTGCGATGCGTTACTACAAGGAACGCGGCTGGATGTAATCCACGGCGAAAACAAGGGGGCTCCGGCCCCCTTGTTTATTTAATCCTGGCCGATACGGACAATACCGGCCGGGATTAAATAAACAAGAATATTTATAACAAGCAGTAAAAAAACTATATCCAGAAAAGAGGGGGGGACCGC